>CAZJGM010000001.1:0-67241 GCA_964545675.1 uncultured Lachnospiraceae bacterium
CAGGCGACAAGGTCGTCGATATCGGGGCAGGAACCGGTGGATTGACCATGGAGGCGGCCTATGCAGCCAATCAAGGGCAAGTCTATGCGATTGAATATAAAGACGATGCCCTAGCCTTGATTAAGGAAAATAAAAAGGTCTTTAAGGCCGATAATGTTAAAATTATTAGGGGCAAGGCCCCGCAAGCCTTAGGGGAAATAGAGGGAAAAGTTGATCGGGTGATTATCGGCGGGTCTGGCGGCCAACTCCAAGCCTTATTGACTTGGTGCCAAGAAAATATCAATCCCGGTGGTCGGGTGATTGCTAATTTTATAAGCCTAGAAAATGCCAGCCAGGCCATTCAAGCCATGAAAAAGATCTTTAATCATGTTGAACTAATCCAAGTTGGGATTAGTCGTGGCCAAGAAATTGGCAGTTTGACCATGCTTAAGGCCGCAAATCCAATTTTTATGATTAGTGCCGATATTTAACTTGACATATTTTTGAGATGGCGGTATAATAAATTTAATTAAATAATGAATTGTCCTATATTCAAGGGAAAAAGGTGTAAATCCTTTGCTGTAATCGCAGCTGTAATGCATGATGACCATTTCGATACCACTGTTAGTTTTAATGGGAAGGGAAATGGGAAGTTGACTGCAAAGCCAGAATACCTGTTGTAGTGATTTCTTACAAACCTCCGATTTAGAGGAAGTTAAGGACTTGCACCTTTATTTTTTGTGTGATTCTTAAGTCTATCTCTTTGGAGATGGACTTTTTTAATTTGCTTTCATTAAATTACATTTTATAGAAAGAATCATTCCTCGCTCAAATTTTTCTGGCCAAAAATTTGAGCAGCCTAAAGAACGCCTGTCCATTTGGACAGGCGTTCTTTAGGCTCAAAAAATAACGGTAAATAAACTAAAAAATGCATGTTTAAAAATTGTCGATGGTCTAAAGATATGCTATAATTAAACAGAAATTAAATAGTTTTACAAAATCAATTTAGGATAAATTTTATTGAGGGAATCTGGTTAGAATCCAGAACGATCCGGTCACTGTAAGTAGTTAGGTCTTCTTAAATAAACCACTGAGATAAAACTTGGGAAGGGAAGAAGAATAAGAGCTATAAGTCAGGAAACCTACTAAATTGAGACGACGATATCCTTCTAGGAAAAAGGAAGCGAGTAAATTGATAGGCGATGGTTTTTTTAGACAAAACCATTCTAAGCTTAATGATGCGACCTCTTTTTTCATAATTCTATGGGAAAAGGGGTTTTTTAATGGATCATTAGCTTAATGGAGTCATGCTCTTTCTTAATCTTAGTTGATATAAATATGATTTGAAGGAGACGTTATGACGTTTAAACAAAAGAAGCTTATCACCATGATCGCTATTTTTGCATTAATGTTTGGTATTTACCCAGTAGCCAATGCCATGCATATCATGGAAGGTTATCTTTCACCGACCTATTGCCTTGTTTGGGGAGCCATTTCTTTGCCTTTTATTATCGCCGGTTATTTATCGATTAAGAAAAAGGTTGAAATAAATCGCTCATCCATTGCCATGTTTGCCATGGCCGGAGCATTTATTTTCATTCTCTCATCACTAAAGATTCCATCGGTGACCGGCAGCAGTTCCCACATGACTGGAACGGGCTTGGGAGCGATTCTATTTGGACCATTGCCCATTAGTATTTTAGCGATGATTGTCTTGTTGTTCCAAGCAATTTTACTGGCCCATGGTGGGCTAACAACCCTAGGAGCCAATACCTTTTCGATGGGTGTTGCCGGTCCCTTTGTAACCTTTGGTCTTTATATGTTAGGAAAAAAGCTCAAGCTTAATAAGTATGTTACTATCTTTATTGCCGCAGCGGTTGGGGATCTTTTTACTTACCTTGTGACTAGTTTTCAATTAGGGCTTGCCTATCCCTCTGAAGTTGGGGGTGTTTTAGCATCTGTACCTAAATTTTTGGTCGTTTTTGCCCCGACCCAAGTCCCCCTTGCCATTATTGAAGGGATCTTGACGGTTGTTATTATTATCGCATTAGAAGCCTATGCATCCGCTGAATTAGCAGGAATTGGTTATTTGAAAGCAGGTGAAGCACGATGACAACCACAAATAAACGAAATATTATGATTCTTTTAGTTATTGTTCTATTAATGATTGTGATTCCTTTAATTTTATTACCGGGAACTGAATTTGCTGGATCAGATGGTCAAGGCAGCGAGGTGGTTTCCGACATTACCGGAGCGGACTATGAACCATGGTTTACGCCAGTGGCGGAAAGGGTCCTTGGTGGCGAAATACCAGGTGAAATGGAAACCTTATTGTTTACGGTACAAACGGGTATTGGTGTTGGTGTTTTATTCTTCTTTATTGGGAAATTTTCAGAGCGGACGCGATGGGAAAAAGAAAGCACTAAAAACTTAAAAAAATAAGCTTGTGATTGTAAGTGAATAAAATCCCAATTGCCAAGACCGATTGGGATTTTATATATTAAAGAGCAAATTATAATTTTGCATGGAGATAATGATAATGAAGGCAATCAAAAAAAGAGTGATCAGCGTTCGTGACCTAAGTTACACTTATGGCAATGATCAATTGGGACTTGAGTCGATTAACCTAAACATTTACCAAGGCGAGAAAATAGCTGTCCTTGGTGCAAATGGGGCAGGCAAATCGACGCTTTTTTTAAATCTCAATGGTGTTTTAAAGGCTGAGAAAGGGGAAATTTATTACCGCGACCAATTGATTGATAAAAAAAATTTAAAGCAATTGCGAAAAAATATTGGCATTGTTTTTCAGGATGCCGATAGTCAGATTATTGCTTCAACGGTTCGGGCGGAAGTGGCCTTTGGGCCGATGAACTTAAAACTGCCTAAGGAAGAAGTAATTGCTCGTGTTGATCAAGCCCTAAGCTATATGAATATGCTCGATTTTAAGGACCGACCACCCCATTATCTCAGCGGGGGAGAAAAAAAACGGATCAGTATCGCCGATATTATTGCCATGAAATCAGAGCTTGTTATTTTTGATGAGCCAACTGCTTCCCTTGATCCTCTTAATGCAGAGATATTAGAAGAAGTCTTGGAAAAACTCAGTAAAGAAGGAAAAACCCTGCTTATTTCAACCCATGATGTCGACTTTGCCTATCGTTGGGCCGAGCGGGTCCTTGTCTTTGATAAGGGTAGAATTATTGCTGATGGCAGTCCTTTAGAAATTTTTCAAGATAACGCCTTGCTTAAAAAAAGCAATCTGCTAAAGCCCCATCTGCTTAAAATCTATGAGCTCCTGATTGCCAATAAAATCATCGCCGACGATGGTTATTATCCCAAAAGTATCCAAGCCTTTGAAGAGATGATTGAAGAAAAGGAACTAAAGGAAAGTGTAAAATGAAAGAGCTTATGGCGATGATCCTAGTGGGCGTATATATGACGGTTCTCTTGAGTGCTTACCTAAAAGAGAAAAAAGCCCAGGCTCAAGGTAAAAAACAGGCAAGAGGCCACCGCCATGGTGGGGGGATTGAGATAGATGTCTATGCCCACCAGTCGCAATTAAGAAATATTAACCCCACTGTAAAAGTAGCTTTTTCAGTGATCGTCCTGCTACTAGCCATTATTCTTGATAACCCCTTGGTATCTTTAGCAATTCTTGCGGCAATGGCCTATTTAACCATGATTAAAGGGGGGCTTTCTTTCCATAAATATTTTAGGGTGTTAACAATTCCGATAGGCTTTATTATCTTAGGAACGGTTACCATAGGCATTGAATTTTCACAAACACCGCTTTTAGACTATAGCATTCCTTTAGGGTTTTTTTATATTAATAGTTCAAAGGCCAAAATAATCGAAATGTTTTTAATGATGGTAAAGGTCTTCGCAGCTGTTTCGGCACTGCAGATGATGACCCTTACGACACCTTCAGCGGAAATTATAGGGGTGATGCGAAAAGCCCGGATGCCTAAATTAATCATTGAATTAATGAATATGATTTATCGCTATATTTTTATTCTCTTGGAAGTTTATGGAAAAATGAAAAATTCAGCCGAATCACGACTTGGCTACATTGATTTAAAAAGGGCTTATTTTAGCTTTGCTAGTATTGCTGCAAACCTACTGGTGGTCTCGATGAAAAAAGCGACGGCTTATTATAATGCCATGGAAGCAAGGTGTTATGATGGCGATCTTGTTTTTCTGGAGGATGAGAAAAAAATTAGGCCAATAGATATTTTAGGGCCGGGAATTTTTATCCTTGCCATTATTGGGATTGCAATAATAAGCGAATAAAAAGCATGGAATGTTAAGGATTTTATGGTTATAATAAAATGATTTGTTTTTCGATTGACACCCTTATATAGTCAAATGGTGTGAATGGGAAAGCAGATCAATGATTGATGGAAAGGACGGGTGATAAGATGAAATTAGTAGTTGTCGGTGTCAACCATAAAGATACACCACTTGAAATCAGAGAAAAAGGTGCCTTTATTCACCGGACTGTTAATGAGGGCATTAGTCAATTATTAGAAGAACCACCAATAAAAGAAGTTGTGATCTTATCGACTTGCAATCGTAGTGAAATATATGTAGCAACACCATCTTGCGATCAAGCGATAGAAAGCATAAAAAATTTCTATCTCCAGGAAAAATCGCAAGAACTAAAGCCCTATCTTTTTGAAAAACAGGAGTGCCAGGCCCTTGATCATCTCTATAATGTCGTTTCCGGTTTAAACTCGATGATTTTAGGGGAAGATCAGATCCTTGGTCAAGCGAAAGAAGCCTTAGAATGGGCCCAAGCGGTTAATGGTTGTGGCAAATACCTAACAAAGATGTTTCGTGAAGCAATTACCTTTACAAAAAAAATTAAAACAAAGTATAAGATCTCAGAAACCCCCTTATCCTTAAGTTCAACAGCTGTTAAGCAGATTAAAAGGCAATTTCCCAATGATTACGACCAGAAAAAAATTCTGATTATTGGTTCAGGGAAAATGGGGACCCTAGCCCTTCGCTATATGAAGGCGGAAGGTTTTCAAAATCCTTACATGACCAATCGGAGCTATCATCAGATGGATAACTGTCAAACAATCCATGAAAATGTTAAACGAATCCATTATGAAGACCGTTATGCCTACTTAGAAAAAATGGATGTGGTGATTTCAGCAACTGCCTCACCCCATATTATTTTAAGGGCCGATAAAATAAAAAAACGGCAAAAACCCTTAACCATTATTGACTTAGCCTTGCCCCGAGATATCGACCAAGAGGTTGGGACCCTTCCAATGATTGAACTTTTGACGATTGATCATTTTAAGGATATTATGGATGAGAGCATGAATTATCGGCTGGAAGTTGCTAAAAAAATTGCCTGTGAAATTAAGGTTGAAATCGATGGCCTCTTATCTTGGATTACTCATGCTAAAGTTGATAATATGGTCAAAGAATTGCACCAAACCTCGTCACATCTGGCTGAGGAAACGATTGAGAATCTGATTGATTATTTAAATCTTAGTGAAAAAGAAGAAAAATATTTGGCGAAAATTATCCGCTCTAAGTTTCGGAAAATGGTCATGCCACCGATTAAACAATTAAAACGACTGGATAATGAGGAGGCCATTTGTGGGATGGAAAAAACCGTCACCTATCTTTTCCCACCCCAGCTAGAAAATTTAAGGAGGCACTGTCAGCAAGGTGATCAGTCATGATCCCCTTGCTCCTTAATTTAAAAGATAAGGCCGTTTTAGTGGTTGGGGCAGGCTTCATTGCCACAAAAAGGGTGGTGACACTCTTAGAAGAAGGGGCGGTGGTAAGCTGTGTTGGCTTAGACATTAGTGACGAATTAAAAAAAATAGGCAGTGAGTCCTTGACCATCAGGCAAAGGAAATATCGGTCTTCGGATCTTAAAAAAATGGACCTAGTGGTTGCGGCAACCAATGACCAGGCCCTTAATGATCAGATCAAGAAAGACTGTAAGAGGCGTTCGATTCTCTGTAGCCGGGCTGATTGCCACCAAGATTCTGATGTGATTTTTCCAGCCGTGATTCGACGAGGAAAATTAACCTTATCGGTATCGACCCAGGGAGCTAGCCCCTCATTGACCAAAGAAATTGCCCAGTCTCTTTCAAAGCAGTATGATGAGACCTATGCTGAACGTTTGGACTTATTGAGTATCTTGCGCAGGGAGATCTTAAAGGAAAAAAAGCCTGACCAGCAAAAGATTTTAAAGGAATTAAGCAAAGAACCCTTAAGTGAATTAAGAAAAAAAGTTAAAGAAAGTGATCATTTACTAGCAGATAACAATAAAAAAACAGGAGAGATAAATGATAATTAGAGTCGGAACACGGGGAAGCAAGCTTGCTAAAACCCAGAGTTTGTGGTTATTGGATACTTTAAAGAAAGCCCATCCCCAAATCGAATTTGAAATCGTGATCATTAAGACCAAGGGTGACTTAATTCAACATAAAGCCCTTGATAAGATTGGTGATAAGGGCTTGTTTACCAAGGAGTTAGAAGAGGCTCTTTTATCTGGTGAAATCGATATGGCGGTTCACTCAATGAAGGATATGCCCTCTAAACTCCCTGAGGGCTTAAGTTTAACAGTTCCACCCTTGCGAGAAGATCCCAGAGATGTTTTATTAACACCCCACCCAATCAAAAGCCTTAGTGACTTACCCCAAGGGGCCATTATTGCCACTGGTAGTAAGCGGCGTATTTATCAATTAAAGGCTGAGCGACCTGATCTTGAGCTAGTCGGGATACGAGGGAACATTGATACCCGGATCCGAAAAATGCATGAGCAAAAATTAGATGGGATTATCTTGGCGGCAGCTGGACTAAAACGGATTGATCGTTTTGAATCTGACGATTATTATAGTATTCCCCTTGAGGAAAGTGCCTTTATTCCAGCACCGGCCCAAGGGATCTTGGCGGTTGAAATTAAAGATGATAATCAGTTGGTTAGAAATTTAATGGAAGGGATAAAAGATGAAAAAGCCCTCATTCAGATGAAAGGCGAGCGAAGTTTTTTAAAAGCCCTTAATGGCAGTTGCCATATCCCAGTCGGTGCTTATTGTGAAATAAAAGACCAATCGCTGATTACTATTTATGGTCTTTATGGAAAAGAAGATGGGTCTGCCCTTGTCCGCCAATCAATCACAGGACCGATTGAGGAAGCCGAAAATTTAGGCATCGCCTTAGCCAAAGCCTGTTACGGGCAAGTCCACCAAAAGAAGGGGCGAGTCTACCTAGCCGGTGGTGGCTGTGGCGACCCGGGACTAATTACCGTAAAAGCGATGGAAATTTTAAAAAAAGCCGATCTTATCGTCTATGATGCCTTGGTTAATCCAGTTTTTCTCGATTACGCCCGCCAAGATGCACAAATTATTTATGTCGGTAAGCGTGCCGCAAACCATGCCATGCCTCAAGAAAAGATTAATCAGTTGCTGATTAAAGAAGCCATAGCAGGAAAATTAGTGATTCGCCTTAAGGGAGGGGACCCCTATGTTTTTGGGCGCGGCGGGGAAGAAGGTGAAGATCTTTATGATGCTGGTATTCCTTTTGAAGTAATTCCCGGTATCACCTCAGCCATTGGGGGCCTAGCCTATGCCGGGATTCCCATTACCCACCGGGATGCGACCTCATCCTTTCATGTGATCACCGGTCATTTAAAAGCCGATGCTGACGATCTGGATTGGCCAGTCCTGGCAAAACTAAAAGGGACCCTTGTTTTTTTAATGGGGGTCAAAAATTTAAAGAAAATTTGCCATGAATTAATTAAAAACGGCATGGACCCCCAAATGCCAGTTGCCCTAGTCCACCAGGCCTCAACGCCTAAGCAGCGAACGGTGACGGGAAAGCTAGAGACTATTTATGGGCTTGCGACAAAAGCAAAAATTACCGCTCCCAGCTTGATTGTTGTCGGTGAGGTGGTAGGAAAACGTCAAAAACTTAATTTTTTTGAAAGCAAACCATTGTTTGGGAAAAACATTATTGTTACCCGGTCAAGGGTCCAAAGTTCAGAGATGTCCGAGCAGATTAGAGCCTTAGGGGGGAATCCGATTGAATACCCAACCATTAAAATTGTGCCCATCAACCAAGCAGCTTGTGATGAGAGAGTCCGAAAAATAGGCGATTATAGCCATATTATCTTTACCAGTATCAATGGGGTTGAGGTTTTTTTTGATAGCATTAAACGGTGTGGCAAGGATGCCCGGATCTTTGGCCACTTGCATATCACTGTTATTGGCGAAGGGACCAGAAAAGCCCTTAAAGAGAGAGGCTTAGAGGCTGATTTTGTCCCCCAAAAGTATATTGGCGAAGAATTAGTTGAGGGCTTGATCCCGCTTTTAGACAAGGATTCAAAGATTTTATTAGCCCGGTCAAAAAATGCCCGGACCTATGTGGCCGAGGAATTATCAAAAATCTGCGATGTCGATGAAATCCATAGTTACCAAACAATCCGTGAA
Organism: uncultured Lachnospiraceae bacterium; assembly: GCA_964545675.1. Classification (GTDB taxonomy): domain Bacteria; phylum Bacillota; class Clostridia; order Eubacteriales; family Eubacteriaceae; genus Acetobacterium. The sequence goes on from CAZJGM010000001.1 coordinate 8,442, forward strand.
GACCATCAGGATATTGATCTACCAGCACTCCTTGACCAAAATGAAATTGACTATATTAGCTTTACCAGTTCGACAACGGTTGAGTATTTTTTAGAAAAAGTTGGTCCGTCCTACTTAGAGGCAATTAATCGGGCTAAAAGTATTTCAATTGGCCCGCAGACCTCACAAAAAGCCCTTGATTTGGGGATTAAAGTTGATGTCCAAGCCCAAGAATACACGATTCCAGGCATTATTGAGGCACTCCTTCAAGATGTAAAAAAGAGTGCAGAAAGAGAGAAATAAAATGTTACCAACACGCTTACGTAAAAATGCCGGCATTAGAAATTTAATTAGAGAAACGAATTTATCGATGGAGGATGTCATTTACCCCTTATTTATTGTTGATGGATCGGGAATCCGCCGGGAAATTTCATCCATGCGGGGACAATACCACCTGTCTCTCGATGTTTTAGAAAAGGAAATTATCGCCTTAAAGGAATTAGGGATTCGTTACCTGATCTTGTTTGGTGTTCCCGATGAAAAAGATGAAATGGCTATGCCAGCATTTTCTGAACATGGCTTGGTCCAATCGGCCATTCGGTTGATTAAAAAAGTCGATCCAGCTATGTATGTAATCACCGATGTTTGCTTATGTGAATATAAAAGTGATGGCCATTGTTGTTTTTTTGAAGAAAATGGCGAGATCCAACGGGGGAAGACCTTAGAGATCCTCAGTAAGGCGGCCCTTAGCCATGTAATCGCCGGGGCTGATATGGTGGCCCCATCGGATATGATGGATGGTCGGATTGGCCATATGCGAAAGACCTTGGATAACAGTGGCTTTGAATCAATCCCAATTATGTCTTATGCAGCCAAGTATGCCTCAAGTTTTTATGGGCCTTTTAGAGAAGCGGCCCATTCGGCTCCAAGCTTTGGTGATCGCAAGGCTTATCAAATGGATCCGGCCAATTCCCGAGAAGCCCTAAAAGAGGTAGCTTTGGATATTGAAGAAGGGGCTGATATTGTGATGGTCAAACCGGCCATGCCTTATTTGGATATACTGGTTAAAGCTAAGGAACTGTCTTATTTGCCAATGGCGGCCTATCAGGTCAGTGGTGAGTACGCCATGATTCGAAATGCCGTCGATCAAGGCTTAATGGATGAGCGAGCAATTTTTGAGAGCTTAATTAGTATTAAGCGGGCAGGTGCGGATATGATTATCACTTATTTCGCCAAAGACCTTAAAGAAATGATTAAGACCTATCAATAGGTGTGAAGGCTTAGAGAAATGGAGAAGAAAGTGAGTCGAAAAAAATCAGAACGATTGTTTAATGAAGCTGAAAAAATTATTCCTGGTGGGGTTAATAGTCCGGTCCGAGCCTTTAAAGCCGTTAATATGCCACCGGTTTTTATCGATCGGGGGGAAGGCTCTAAGATTATTGATATCGATGGCAATGCCTATATTGACTACATTTGCTCATGGGGACCACTTATTTTAGGTCATGCCTCACCGATTTATTTTCAGGGGATTAAAGAAGCCCTTGAAAAAGGAACAAGCTATGGGGCTCCGACAGAAATTGAAGTGACCATGGCCAAGACGATCACCCAGGCTTACCCATCGATGGAGATGGTTCGGATGGTCAATTCAGGAACAGAGGCGACCATGAGTGCCTTGCGACTGGCCCGAGGCTATACTGGCCGTGATAAGATTATTAAGTTTGAAGGCTGTTATCATGGCCATGGTGATGCTCTCTTGGTAAAATCAGGATCAGGAACCTTAACCTATGGGGTCCCCACTAGTGCAGGGGTGCCCATTGGCACGGCCAAGGATACCCTAGTGGCTGTCTACAATGATTTAGAGTCGGTAAAAACTCTGTTTAATGAAAATAAAGGTGAAATTGCCGGGGTGATTATTGAACCGGTTGCTGGAAATATGGGCGTTGTCCCCCCCAACTTAGAATTCCTAAAAGGCCTTCGAGACCTTACTAAAGCAGAGGATGCCCTGCTTATCTTTGACGAGGTGATCAGCGGATTTCGCCTAGCTTATGGTGGGGCCCAGGCTTATTTTGGCATTAGACCAGACATTACCACCCTGGGTAAAATTATTGGCGGTGGCATGCCAGTAGGAGCCTATGGGGGGCGGCGGGATATTATGGAAGAGATTGCCCCCCTAGGTGGGGTCTACCAGGCCGGGACCTTATCGGGCAACCCGATTGCCATGACAATGGGCCTTAATACCCTCAATCATTTAAAGCAACATCCGGAAATTTATGATGATTTAGAAAATAAGGCCAAGATCTTAGAAGCGGGCTTTAATGAAAATGTCAAAAAAACAGGGGCCAAGGCCCAGATGGTCAGACTCGGTGGGATGACCTGTTTTTTCTTTACTGATGCCCCGATCACCGGTTATGCAGCCGTTATGGGGTCGGATACCAAGGCTTATGCTAAGTATTTTAGAGAGATGCTAAATTTAGGCAACCTCTTGCCACCGGCCCAATTTGAGGGGCTCTTCCTCTCGACGGCCCATACCGAGGCTGATCTTGAAAAAACAATTGGTAACCATTATCAGGCCCTAAAAAATATCATTTAATTGAGGAGATTGACATGACTAAGAAAGCATTATTGGTTATTAGTTTTGGGACATCCTATCCTGAGACTCGAAAAAAAACGATTGAGGCAACCGAGCAGCTGTTAAAAGAAGCTTATCCCGACCATGATTTTTACCGGGCCTTTACCTCCAGAATAATCGTTAGAAAATTAAAAAAAAGAGATGGGCTCTTAATTGATTTACCTAAAGAGGCCCTTGAAAAATTAAAAGAGGCTGGCTACAAGCAAGTTATTTGCCAGACCACCCATATTATTAATGGCTATGAATATGATATCACCCTTAACGAGTTAAAAGCCTTTGAAGAAGACTTTGATTGTTTAAAACTTGGCAAACCATTGTTAACAAGTAGTGAGGATTATAAAAAAACGATGGATATCTTAGTTAAGGCCATGCCCAGCCTTAAGGCGGATGAGGCCTTAGTCTATATGGGACACGGTAGTGACCACCATGCCAATTCCACCTATCCGTGCATGGATTATATCTTTAAACACCATGGCTATAAGAATATTTATATGGCAACGGTGGAAGGTTTTCCCGAACTTGGCGATATTATCCCCCAATTAAAACAGTATCGAAAAATTATTTTAGCACCCTTTATGCTAGTAGCTGGCGACCATGCCATTAACGATATGGCCAGTGATGATGAGGATTCATGGAAAAGTCAATTGCTCAAGGAGGGATTTGAAGTAGAGCTGATCCTAAAAGGATTAGGCGAATATAGGGAAATCCAAGAATTATTTCTAGAACATTTAAAAGAAGCAAAATCAGTTACCAGACTATAAGCATAGAGGAGAAAAGATGAATAGCGTTTATTTAGTAGGAGCGGGTCCGGGGGATCCGGAATTAATCACGGTCAAAGGCCAGCGGATTGTCAATCAGGCCGACATCATTATTTATGCCGGTTCCTTGGTTAATAAGGCCATTATTGGCGGCCATAAGAAGGATGCCGAGATTTTTAATTCTGCGTCGATGACCTTAGATGAGGTTATTGCCGTGATTGAAAGAGGAACAAAAGAAGGTAAAAAAATTGCCCGGGTCCATACTGGCGATCCCTCGATTTATGGGGCCATCAGAGAACAGATGGACCGCCTTGATAAGCTGGGAATCCCCTTTGAAGTGGTGCCTGGGGTAAGCTCTTTCGTTGCATCGGCAGCGGCCCTAAAAAAAGAGTTTACCCTGCCCGATGTCTCACAGACGGTCATTTGTACTCGCCTAGAGGGACGAACACCGGTTCCAGAGAAAGAAAAATTGGAAGATTTAGCAATCCACCAGGCCTCAATGGCGATCTTTTTATCGGTTCAAATGATCGATGATGTGGTTAGCCGCTTGCTCAGCCATTATTCACCCAAAACCCCGGTGGCTGTTGTTCAACGAGCGACCTGGGAAGACCAAAAAATTGTTTTAGGAACCCTCGAGACGATCGCTGAAAAAGTAAAAAATGAAAAAATCACTAAAACAGCTCAGATCCTAGTTGGTGATTTTTTGGGAGACGATTATAGTTTATCCAAACTTTATGACCCCCACTTTAGCCATGAATACCGAAAAGGGATCAAGTGAAGGCTGAAAAATGGGCGATTATCACCCTGTCGGCCGACGGGGTGACCACTGCGTCACGTCTGGCTAAGTACCTTGATGACCGAACGGTGCTTGTTTTTACCAAAGAAAAGTATGCAAAAAACAAGGAGCAGATTATTGATACCGATATTTCTTCGTTTTTTGCCAAGCTTATGAGTGACTATACAGTTATTTGTGCCATTATGGCAAGCGGGATTGTCGTTCGGGCCATCGCCCCCTTTTTAAAACATAAGGCCGAAGACCCAGCCATTTTAGTGATGGATACCAAGGGGGACTTTGTTATCAGTCTTTTGTCCGGCCATTTAGGCGGGGCCAATGATGCGGCTCGTTTAGTCGAGGAACGCTTGGGGGCTAAAGCCATTATTACCACCGGTACCGATGTTAAGGGAACCATGGCAGTTGATCTATTAGCTGAGAAAATCGATTGCCTGATTGCTGACTTTAAAGCCGCCAAGGATATTACGGCAAGGATTCTTCACGGTGAAAAAATTGGGATTTTAAATCAGGATGCTTGGCCCATTGATAAGGTTGACTTGCCGACAAATATTCAAGTGCTTTCCTTAGAAGATGACCTTAGTGCTTATCAGGGTCTGATTGTTATCAGTTCTCAAAAGAAATGGTCGGGGGCGAATAAGAATATTCCCTTTGTCCACTTGGTCCCCAAGAAAATGGTCTTGGGCATTGGCTGTCGAAAAAATATGTCAGCTGATAAAATTATTGCTAAAATTAGCCAAATCTTTGACCAATTAGGCCTCCATGAAAAGACAATTAAAGCCCTTTCAACGATTGAGCTAAAAAAAGATGAAGCAGGAATTGAAGAGGCTTGCCAGCATTTTAAGGCTAGAAAAATAATTATTCCAGATGCCATGGTTAAAATGGTTGAGAGTCAATTTGAAGGGTCTGATTTTGTTTATCAGACAACCGGTTTATATGCTGTATCGGAACCCTGTGGTTATATTGGCTCGGGCTTTGGATCATGTATACTTGAAAAGAAAAAACTTGATGGGATTACTCTTTCCCTTTGGCAAGAAAAAAGAGACGGTGAAAAACCCTAAATGGATGAGGAGAAAAGAATGAAGAAAATTTTTGTGACCGGAATTGGTCCCGGCCTTTATGAGCACATGACTGAGGCGGCCCGAATGAGTTTAGAGGAAGCTGATGTTATTCTAGGTTATAAGACCTATATTGAGATAATTAAAGATTTAATCGCTGATAAGGAGGTCTTGTCCTCAGGGATGCGCAGTGAAATTGATCGCTGTAAAAAAGCCCTGGAACTGGCCGACCAGGGAAAGACGGTCTGTTTAGTGAGCAGTGGGGATGCCGGTGTTTATGGCATGGCTGGAATTATGCTAGAAATTGTCGAAAATGCGAAAAGCTCGGTCGAAGTTGAGCTTATCCCTGGTGTTTCAGCTGCTAATGCTGCCGCGGCAACCCTGGGGGCACCCCTTATGCATGATTATGCAGTCATTAGTTTAAGTGATTTATTAACTGATTGGCAGGTGATTGAAAAAAGGCTTCACGCTGCCGGACAAGGTGATTTTATTATCAGTCTCTACAACCCTAAAAGTAAGGGGCGGCCTTATAATATCCAAAAAGCCCAAGAAATCCTTTTAAAGTATAAGGATAGTCAAACACCGGTGGGGATTGTCAGAAACGCCAAAAGAAAGAATGAATCCTGTCTGATTACCAGACTTGGGATCATGGACCAAGCGGAGATTGATATGTTTTCAATGGTGATTATTGGAAATTCAAAAACCTATGTGACCGAAGACTTTAAAAAAATGATCACCCCCAGAGGCTACCAGCTGTGATTCTTCTTCTCGGCGGGACCCTTGATAGCCGCCAACTTACTAAAAAATTATTAGACCAAGCTTATTCGGTCTGTTATTCGTCGCTAACGACGATTGCTAGCGATCAAATGGCGGAGACAAAAAACTTGATTAAACTTTGTGGTCAATTGGATATGGAGGCCCTAGGTCATACCCTTAGAGCTTATAAAATCACGGCCTGTGTCGACGCAAGCCACCCTTATGCCGGGCAGATATCAGAAAATGCCATTGCGGCCTGCAAGGCTAATAAAGTACCTTATCTTCGTTTAGAGCGACCCTCCCAAGTCGATGAGAATGAGGACGTGATTGTCTGTGATGATTACCAGGCCGCTAAGGACTATTTGGGCAAAGCCCTTGAAAAAAGCCAGGCTAATATTTTGTTAACAACGGGCAGTCGTCAATTAGAAGCCTTTCAAGGCCTGCCTAAAAATCGCATCTATGCCCGTGTCCTGCCGACTTCAGGGGTCTTAAAAAAATGTGAAGACCTAGGCTATAAGCCCAGGCAAATTATTGCCTTGCAAGGCCCTTTTTCAACGGAAATGAATCAATTAATGATCAAAGACTATCAGATTGGTTTTGTGGTGACCAAGGATAGTGGCGATATCGGTGGCGTTAAGCAAAAAATTGAGGCGGCCCGGCGAAGCAAAGCCAAGATTATTTTTATTCGCCGACCTTTGATTGTTTACCCCAATGTGGTCGATCATCCCGACCAGGTCCTAAGATGGCTAGAAATATCAATTTAAGAATAGAGGAAAAATAATGGCAAAAAATATTATGTTTATGGGCACCGGTTCATCAGTCGGAAAGAGCCTTCTTACGGCCGCCATCTGTCGGATTTTAAATAACCGAGGTTATGCGGTGGCCCCCTATAAAAGTCAAAATATGGCACTTAATTCGTTTATTACCAGAGATGGAAAAGAAATGGGCCGAGCCCAGGTGGTTCAGGCTGAATGTGCTAGAATTGAGCCACGGGTTGACATGCAGCCAGTTTTATTAAAGCCTAATTCGGATGTCGGCAGCCAAGTTATTTTAATGGGAAAAGCGGCCTTTAACATGGATGCTAAAGATTACCACGCCTATAAACCCAAGCTAGTCGAAATCGTTCTTCAGGCCTATCAGTCCTTAGCCAAGGACTATCAGATTATTGCCATCGAAGGGGCCGGTAGCCCGGCAGAAATTAATCTGCGAGACAACGATATCGTCAATATGGGTTTGGCTGAACTTGTCGATGCCCCAGTTATTCTAATTGGTGACATTGACAAGGGCGGGGTGTTTGCATCGATTTATGGGACGATCATGCTCCTTGAGGAGGATGAACGGGCCCGGATCAAAGGCTTTATTATTAATAAATTCAGGGGTGATGTGGCCTTATTAAAGCCTGGTATCGAGATGATTCAAGCAAAAATCAACATTCCCTGCCTGGGGGTTATTCCTTATAAACGTTTTGCTATTGACGATGAAGACAGCGTTTCAGAACGCTTTGATAATCAGGGCCAAGGGCTGATTACCATTGGGGTTGTCTACTTGCCCCACCTGTCTAATTTTACTGATTGTACGGCGTTTGAAATGCACCCAGATGTCAAGGTAGAGTATTATCGCAACCAGCGTCAGCTTCAACTGGCCAGTCCCGATCTACTGGTGATACCGGGCAGTAAAAATACCATTGATGATACCAATTATTTAATTGAAAGTAAGCTGGGCCAAGAAATCAAAGATCGTCACCAGTCAGGTCTTCCCATTATCGGAATTTGTGGTGGTTATCAGATATTGGGAAAAGAGATTTTAGATCCCTTGCAGGTAGAATCTAAAAAAGGTCGGATTAAAGGCCTGGGCCTCCTTAATACAGTAACAACAATTGGCCAAGAAAAGCGGACCGTCCGAGTTAAAGGACAGCTGATCGGGGACTTTATGGGAATCGATTTAGAGGGCCTAGCAGTGGAAGGCTATGAAATTCACATGGGCCAGACAAAGGCTTTAGATGAGTCAAAAGCCTTTGCCCTCCTTGACGACAATAGCCTTGATGGCACAATAAATAAAGAAGAAACAGTTATGGGGACCTACCTCCATGGGATTTTTGATAATGATGCCTTCCGGGAAAAGATAATTAATCAATTAAAAAAACGCAAAAATCTTGAACTAGGACTAGAAGTCTTTGATTTCAAAGCCTTTAAGGAAGACCAGTACGATGATTTAGCCCAAGTCGTTGAAGCAAATATCGAGATGGACAAGATCATGGAAATTATTGGAGCTGTGAATTGTCTTTAATAGGAGCGATCCCCTTTGGTTTGGGAGGCGGTTATTGGTTTTTGCTGATCCTCCTAGCAACAGTAATTGATTGGATTATTGGCGATCCGGCCTGGCTACCCCATCCAATTATTTTAATCGGTAAAACAATTGATTTTTTAACGAAGAAGATGAATCGTGGAAATTATCGAAAAGCCAAAGGAACCATCCTCTTAATCGTGGTCTTAGGCTTAAGTGCCAGTATGGTGCTGGGAATTCAGTTTTTATTGTATGGCTTTAGTTTTTTGGCCTATAGCCTCTTTAATCTTTATTTAATGACCTTGTCATTAGCTGCTAAAACCCTTGGACAGGAAGTTACAAAGGTGATGGCAGCATTATTATCGGGTGATCTTGACCAAGCCCGAATCCAGGTTGGCTATTTAGTTGGCCGAGACACTAGTTCTTTAGATAAAAAAGAAATCATCCGAGCGACCATCGAGACGACCGCTGAAAACACCATCGATGGGGTTTTAGCACCGCTTTTTTATTTATTGTTGGGGGCTTTTTTGGGAATTCCCTGGTTAAATCCGGTCGTTTTGGTAATCCTTTATAAGGCTACAAATACCCTTGATTCGATGGTTGGTTACATTCAGGAACCCTACCGTGAGTTTGGCTTTGCATCGGCTAAGTTTGATGATGTCATTAACTTTTTACCAGCCCGGTTGGGAAGTTTCTTTATGCTAGTTGCTGGTTTTTTTATGGGTTATTCGATTCGGCAGGGCTATGATATTTTTAAAAGAGATCGGCTGAATCATAAGAGTCCTAATTCGGCAAATCCAGAATCAGTGGTTGCTGGGCTTTTGGGCATCCAACTTGGTGGAAGCAACTATTATTTTGGCCAAGAATTGAAAAAACCGACCATTGGTGATAATAAATATGAGCTCGATCCACTGGATATCCGCCAGACCGTTGCCATTATGTATGGGAGTCAAATCGTGGTCATGTTTTTGGCAATCCTAGTGGTTTTTATGATCTATACGATTTACTAAGGAGAAAAAGATGAATAAGCATGGCGGTTATTGGGGCGATAGGGAAAAAATGGTTGATTTTTCGGTAAATATTAACCCCTTGGGCATCCCCAAAAATCTTGAAAAAAAATTAATTGCCGGCATTAGTGACCTGGTTTCCTATCCAGAAATTAGCGGCGAATCAGCCCGGCTTAAATTAGCCAAAGACCTTAATAAAAAAAGAGACCACTTAATCCTCGGTAATGGGGCCATTGAGTTAATTTATCTTTTTGCAAGAAGTATAAAAGCGGGAAAGGCCTTAATTATCCAGCCGACCTTTAATGAATACGAACGAGCCTTATCCATGTACGGTTGGCAAGTCAACCACCTTATCCTAGAAAAGGAAGATCGTTTTTTGATCCAAAGTCAAAGCTTTAAAGACCAATTAAGCAAGCTTAAGCCTGATCTTATCGTTCTTTGTAATCCCAATAATCCGACCGGGGCTTTTTACTCACGTCAGCAAATCAAAAGTTGGATGGCATTTGCCAATTGGGATCCGATTTGGTTTTTTGATGAATCCTTTATTGATTTTACCAATCAAATAGGAATGATCGATGAGGATGATAAAAATATTTTTATTCTTAAGTCCTTGACAAAATTTTACGCCCTCCCCGGCTTACGAATTGGCTACGGGATTGGCCATCCTGAAATTATAAAAAAAATGATCTATTATAAGGAGCCATGGACCATTAATAGTTTGGCCCTGATTGCCCTTAAGGACGTTTACGACCAAAAAGATTTTGCCAGACAAACGCAGGCCTTTATAAAAGAACAGCGAGAAAGGGTCTACGGTAAATTATTAGAAATTCCTTACCTAGAGGTTTTTAAGAGCCAGACCGATTTTCACTTATGCCGCTTATTAAAAGGAAAGAGCCTTGATTTAAAAGAGGATTTAGAAGAGCAGGGAATGAGCCTGAGAACCTGTGAGGATTTTTTAGGCCTAGATGGGTCGTATTTTCGCATAGCCATAAAAAATGAAGAAGAGAATGATTGCTTATTAAAATTTTTAGGGAAATGGAAGGGATAAGATGGGGAGATTATTGTTTATAACTGGCGGGGCAAGAAGTGGTAAAAGCACCTATGCTGAAAAAACAGCGGCTGATCTTAAGAAGAAAGTCCTTTATCTGGCCACGGCCATTGCCTTTGATGAGGGGATGAAGGACCGGATTAAACGACACCAGGCCCAGCGGCCAGCTGATTGGAAAACCATTGAAGCCTATCGTGATTTTGATAAAATCACCGAAAACAAGGATTTTAAGGAAGCCGAAGTAATCCTCTTTGATTGTCTGACCGTGATGGTTACCAATAATATGCTCGACTACGAGATCGACTATGACACCTGTTCCATGCAAGCCCTTTCGCAAGTAGAAGAAGAAATTACCTTAGAAGTAGAAAAACTCTTAAAGGTCTGCCAGGATAAGGTCTTGCTTGTGGTTTCAAACGAAGTTGGCATGGGGCTTGTACCCTCCTATAAATTAGGCAGTTATTTTCGTGATATAGCCGGTCGAATGAATCAGCTTGTTGCTGCTTGTGCCAATGAGGCCTATTTAATGGTTTCGGGCATTCCCTTAAAAATCAAATAAAAACGCCCATTAATGGGCGTTACAACTCTTAAGTGGACGAATGAATGGGGAGGACGACCTCCACCTTAAACATTTGGTTGAGCTGGTAGTAGTCGATCCGTCCTTGGTGCCTATGAATGACTTTCTTGCAAAAATCAAGGGTTGGCGATTGGGGATTTATTTCACCTTGCAGGGCATTAACGGTTTTATTGCGGAGGATGAAAAAAAGCTCGTTTTTATTAAGAATCAGCCCTAGATGAATTGGTTTTTCGGGATCCGAAAATTTGATCATATTCGAGGTTAATTCGTCAAAAACATGTTGGAGCTGTTGGAAATCAACCCATAGGGAAAAATCCTGATCGAGACAATCTTCTAAAACGACTTTAAATTCGGCTTCTTCTAGGATCGGCGTGATTTTTTCGATCAAATGACGAATCAGCTCCTTGCCCTTGTAGATCTTGAATTCATAAAAGCTGTCACCTTTTCCGGAAAAAGCGTAGTTTAAGGTTTTTTCAATAAAGGCCTTGATCTGATAGGATTTTTTAATGGCCGTGCTTAGGTAATTATACCGTTTTTCTGGATCGGGATGGTTGATTTTCTCCATCCGTTCCAGATAACCAATCAGGGTCGAATTGGTCGGATAAAGCTCGTTGGAAATGGCGGTGATCAATTGCTGGTTTTCCAGCTTTGCTTGGTTAAGCGATTGAATCTCAGTTTTTAGGTCTTCGTGAATGGTATTAATATCGGCAGCCAATTGCCCAAGGTCATTTTGCCCGTCAAGCGGCAGGGTGGTCTTGTGGTTGCCAGCTGCTAGCTCCTTGGTTTTAGCGGTAATGGTTTTTAAATAGGTCATTTCCTTGCGGATTGATAAAAAAAACAAGGGGATGCTTAGGCCATAGCAAATAAGGGCCGACACTAAAAACAAAAAGGGGTCATTGGATAATAAAGAGGGAATGACAAATAACGATAAAAAAAGATTTAAAAATGTTGAGAGTAAAAAAAATAGGGCATAATTTTGAAACAGTTTATCATAAAGCCTTTTTGTTTTAGCTTTGGATTTATTAGGGGTTTGGTTGGGATCCTGTAAGTTCATAGTTCTTCCTTTCAAATAGCTTAAGTCTATTTTAATCGTTAACGGCTACTAAAGCAAGATAAGCTTAAAAAATCCAGAATTATTCAAGGAAATTAGTTTGCTTAAGTGGTTTATCTTAAAAGCTATTTAGGGTATAATGTTTTACAAATAGATGAGGAGAAAATAAATGAGCCTGTACGAAGATTGGAAATCTTATATTTTAGAAAATTCAAAAACACAAGAGGAACAGGATGCTTTCTGGAAACAATATTGTTTAGAGGAACAGCTTTTATACCAAGAGATTCTTAAGAATAAAGCGAATCGAATTGAAGGGAAGGTCAGTGACCTAGCGGCTGAAAATAAGATGCTTTTGCCCCAATATATGGGCTTTTTAGATGGTGTTAATGAAAGTCTTAAAAACCCCATGGATTTAGACCAAATTACCCCTGATTCCCAGCTTGCTTTAGAGATTGATTTTGCCAGCCTCTATAAAAACATGTTGGCGGTTCCAGCGGAATGGCTCTATAATTTAGAAGAGTGGGAAACTATTTTTTCAAAAGACCAAAGAGAGTCGCTAGTAAAAGAGTATAAACGCTCAAAAACGGTTGTAAAAGGCGAAAAAGTTGGTCGTAATGATCCTTGTCCTTGTGGGTCAGGTAAAAAATACAAGAAATGTTGTGGATGATAAAAAGACACCTAGCTTAAAAACTAGGTGTCTTTTTTCTGAAGACTATCGTGAATATAGACCAGGGTAATTAAGGATAAGACCATATCAGCGGTAAAGTGCTGGATAAAGTGGGGAATTTTTTCAATTAAAAGGTCTTGTTTTAAGGCCAGAAAAATTAGATAAAAAAGGGTAAAGTGATAACGCTTATAATTGGCCGTAATTAGTTCACTAATGAGGTCGGGTGTTTTGATTAAAAGGGCATTCTCTTCAAGTAATTGCTTAAGCCGCTTTAAGATGGCTAAGATAAAAGAATCCATCTGATAATCCTTTAAGACTGGGACCCCTAAATTTTTAGCGGTCATTTCAAGCATGGCCAGGCTTAGGTCGGAATTTTTAAAGTCGGTTTTTGCCTTAAGGTCTTCTAGGGCCTTTAAAATCATATCTTTTGATGCATCTTGAGGAAGAAAAAGAAAGGATAACATTTTTTGATCTTGCTTGTGATTAGAAAGTGTCTCGCCTAGTCGGTTTTTAAAGCGAGTAAAAAACTGCTTATTTTTTGAAAGATCAAGATAATATTTGATCCCAACAAATTGCTTAAGAGCTTTCATCCCGTCGAGATAGCCTAGGTTAATATTGGTTTGAGTTGTCTCTTGGCAAAAATCGAGCAGGCCACCGACAATTTGGGAGTTTGAAATGTTTAAGATCTCGACCTCTTTGTTTCGGATTGGCCGCCTGACCCCAAAAGAGGGAAGATCGACGGCAATAATGTTGTCATAGCCTTGACGGATCATAAAATTAACGGGGAGGATATCAAAGAAAGCACCATCTAAAAACCTATTGCCATCAATTTCATGTTTTTGAAAAATGGGTAGGGCCGAACTGGCTAAAAGATAATCGATTAATTGTCCCTCGGGAATATCCTCAATCATTAATTCGCGGGGCCGCAGGCTAGTTAAATCAACTGTAACCAGTCCCAAACGAATGGGAGATGCACGAATTTTTTCCTCGCTGATTAAGGCATGAAGATTTTTACGAAGGGGGCTGATATCTAATCCATTTGAAAAAAGAATATCTAAAAAATTCAGCCGAAAAAGATCAAAGCCTTGGTGGGCAATCTTTTCATAGGAATCATTCATTTTTTTATTGAGGGCAAGGACTTGATCAATCGAAAGATTCGTCCAAAATTGATAGGCCAGCTGATAATCATTTTGGGCAATGACGGCAGCATTTAAGGCTCCCACCGAAGTGCCAATTACGGCCGTGATGGGAGTCGAGCAGGTTTTTAATGCCTTCCAGACCCCAATTTCAAAAGCTCCTTTAGCACCACCCCCACCTAAAACAAGTCCATATTCCATTTTTCTACTCCTTTTTACGGCTTATTTAGATCATTTGGCTAAAGATTCCAAGGCCACCTAATCCAATACAGGCTACACAGGCAAATAAGAAGATAAGGGTTAAGACAAGGCCAGCGATCGAACAAATTAAACCGGCCAAGGCTATACCGTGGGCTTTGTCCTCTAATTCCTTAAGGGCGAGGATTGAAAAAATCAGGCCTAATGATCCGACAAAGAGACTGCTTCCCAGTAGGGGGATAGCACCAATAATAGAAATAACCCCTAAGCTAAGGCCAATAATTGATTTAGAGCTGACAGGAGGGACTTCTTTAAGACCACTACGGCTATCAACAGCTTCTTTATTACGAATGGTAAAAATAAAAATGGCCTTTAAAAAAGGGAAGAAAATACTTAACACCAGAAAAGCAAGGCTGTGCTTTTGATCGTATAAGGTAAAAAGTCTAAAGAGGGCGGCATAGTAATAAAAAGCAATGGCCAGAGAGATTAGAATGATAAGGACAGACCCAAGGTAAGGAATCATGCCAAGGGTGGTCATGATAATGGCCGAAGCAAAAGAAAGAAGGGTCAAAAATATCTTGGCATAAGGTATATTAAAAGACCCAATCGATACTTGGTCATTGATGAGACCACCCATAAGATAATTATTGGCGGTTGGAATGAAGGCTAGCCAAGGGTAGTCGAACTGGCGGTTTTTGGCCATGGTGTAAAGACCAATGGCATTAAAAATATAGGTGATCAGTCCCAGAATTAAAGAAACCGTAAGAATAATCACAAAAACCGATAGGAAAACAGAAAGAAATGGCAGTAATTCACCATATTGGTGCCCGTAAGGAATGGTATCAAGTGCTTCATTGAGATTGTAGTGAAAACTATAAATGTCCATATAGACCTCCTAGAATGTATTATTATTTATTATACCCCAGTCGCTAGTAATTATTAAATTTATTTAAATAATTTCTGGGGCAGTTTGCAAAGAAAGAAAATACCAAAGAGAATAATAAAGAGACTAAGGAATTGGGACGTGGAAAAAATAAATATCGATCCCCGCGGATCCCCTCTTAGGTATTCGATCCCAAAGCGAAAAAGACCGTAGGATAAGAGGTAGAAACCAGTGGTATAGCCCTCGATCTTGCTTTTTTTAAGAACAAGAAGAAGGAGGCCGCTTAAAAGAAATAAAAAAAACGATTCGACCAACTGGGTCGGGAAAAGGCCGATGCCCGATGGTGGATAAGCCCCCGGGGGATAAATAACCGCACCAGGCCCATGGTAGGCAATCCCATAGCAGCAACCATTAAAAAAACAGCCAATCCGTCCAAAGGCTTGGCCAAGGGCTAGAGAGGGGACGGCCAGATCAAAAAAGATGATCGGATTGAGCTGATAAATGCGGGTATAAGCATAACCCCCTAAGATACCACCGATTAAACCGCCATAAAAAACTGCCCCACCACTAAAGAGGGCGGTTAGGCTAGTTAGGGGATCATTAAAAAAATCAGGCAATTTAATAATAAAAAAAAGCCCTTTAGCCCCAATAATGCCCCCCATAATGGCAAATAAGCCAAAAAACATCATGTCCATAGTGGTGACAGGATGTTTTTTCCCGGTAAAAAAAGCAAGTAAAAAAGCCATGGCCATGCCCACTAATAAAAAAAGGCCAAAAGTGGGGATGGGGATGGTAAAAAGATGAATGACTGGATGCATTAAAACACCTTACTAAAAGAACATTTAAACATAGGAAAGGGTTCCGAGAATGCCGACACAAGCCACACAGGCTAAGAAGCCTAAAAGACTGAGGGCCAGTCCAATAATCGACAAAATAAAACCGGCGTTAGCCGTGCCATCAGGTTTAAAGCCCTCAGCCTCGCCAGCCTTTTTAATTTGAATGGCAAAAATAAGACCGATGGTGGCACAGATCATGCCAACGATTGAAAAATAACCAAGCCAGAAAGTTAAAACAGAAACAATCCCCAGAATCAGGGATGCGATTGATTTACCCATATACTTTTCCATAAAATCTCCTCCTATTTTTACGTATGCTTATCGTGATCGTTAAGCTTAAAATGTCGAGCGGGCCTTTAGTTTATCAACCAGATCAAAGGCAACCCGGTTAATGGTTTGAGAGCCAGCAACGAGAACCAGATCACCGGCCTGTAAATGCGTGATTAAGTGATTGACGATATCGTCAAAGGCGGAAATGGTTTTTGTGGGGATGGCGTATTTTTTTTGGATGGCCGCATCCAAGTCTTCGGAATAGATATTCCAATCATTGTCTTCACGGTCGGAATAAATATCGTTAAGGATAACATAATCGGCCTTGGCAAAAGCATCGACAAATTCATCAAAGAAAAAATAAGTCCGAGAATAGGTATGGGGCTGAAAGATCACCCAAAGCTTGCGGTGGTCATAATTAAGACAGGCATCGATAACAACTTTTAGTTCGGTGGGATGATGGGCATAATCCTCATAAACGGTAATGCCAGCGACTTCGCCACGAAATTCAAAGCGTCGTTTGGCCCCCGTAAAGGTCTTAAAGGTTTCAATTGAGACCTGGGCGGGAATCTCTAGAAAATCACCACAGATAATCGCCGATAGGGCATTGAGGACATTGTGTTCGCCGGGAATGTTAAGGTAAAAATGCCCGTAAAAATCCTCGCCTTTATAGACATCAAATTCTGGTTTGCCAAGGGGGTCATAGATAATATTTGTGGCATACCAATCATTTGATTTTTGGGTCCCATAGGTAAGAACCGGGCACTTAAGATCCTTTAGTACATCACGAACGCTTTGCGAATCCCCATAGGCAATTAATAAACCATCAGCAGGGAGGATTTTAGCAAAATTATGGAAGGACTCTTTAATTTGGGCCAGACCGTCCCTAAAATAGTCCAGATGGTCCTCTTCAATATTGGTGATAATGCCAATGGAATGCCTGGTTTTAAGAAAACTATCGACGTATTCACAGGCTTCGACAACAAAGTATTTTTTGTCATCAATAAGGGCATTACCCCCAAACTCATCGAGTTTGCCACCAATACTTAGACTGGGTTTTAAGCCCGCATGGTGAAGTAGCGAGGCAACCATGGAGGAAGTAGTCGTTTTGCCATGGGTTCCAGAAACGGCGATTGTTTTTTCAAAAATATGCGAAAAAAGGCCCAAGAAGTCCGACCGCTCAATCTTGGGAAGGCCTAGATCATTGGCTTTTTTCATATCGGGATTATCCTCATGGATGGCCGCTGAATAGACAACGCAATCGGTATCCGCTGGAATATTGTCATAATTGTGGCTAATGTGGATTTTAACGCCAAGACCTTCTAGTTTTTCAGTATAGGAAGAGGCTACCATATCCGAGCCTTCGATTAATAAGCCTTCTGCTAGGGACATGGTGGCAAGGCCACTCATGCTGCTGCCGCCAATGCCGATAAAGAATAGTTTATGGATGGGTCGATTGAATGTTTTTTTTAGTTCTGCTTTCAAATCGATAATTCTCCTTAGATTTTATTTTTAAAAAACCTTTTTAAAAAAGAATCGATACATAAAAAAAGGATCGATACGTGGAAATGAGATTATTTAATAAAAAAGTTCTACCTTGAATTATAACACAGGGTTTTATCAGGCGTAAAGTCTAAAAAAAACTTGCTTTTTTTTGAAAACACGAATAAAATGATAATAAATAAAAAAAATGTTCGGATTTTTCCGACAAGGGTGAATCATGAAAAAAAATGAGCGAATTAGTATAATTACAAAAATATTTGCTGACCATCCCAACCAGACCTTTGCCTATAATTATTTTTCAGACCTTTTTGAAGTCGGGAAATCGACTGTCTGTGAAGATATTATGATCGTAAAAAAGGCCTTTGAAAACTTAGGAGAGGGACGAATTCATACTTTTTCCGGAGCTTCTGGGGGAGTGGTTTATTATCCCGGTGTCTCGCTTGAAAAAAAAAATGCCATTCTAAATGATATAGCCAAGCTTTTGATGGAGCCAGACCGCCAGATCCAAGGAGGCTTTCTTTATTATAGCGATATCTTATCAAACCCTAAATACTCAAAAAATATTGGCCGCATTATCGCTTCCCAGTTTGGTGAGCAAGGGATTGACTATGTCATAACCACGGAAACCAAAGGGATTCCTAGTGCCATGGAATCGGCCCGTTATTTAAATGTGCCGATGGGTTTAATTAGGCGAAGCAATCGGGTTACCGAAGGGGCGACGACCAGTGTCAATTATATCTCCGGATCCTCCAATAAAATTAATACCATGTACCTAAGTCGGCGGATTAATTTGGCGGGGAAAAATGTTTTAATTATTGATGACTTTATGAAAGGTGGCGGTACGGCCAAGGGTATGTTAAACTTAATGGAAGAAGTGGGTGCCAATGTGCTTGGCATTTGTGTAATCTTTGTTACTAAAAGCCCGAGTGAAAAGCTCGTCGACCATTATACCCCGCTACTGCTGATGGATGATGATGAGATTAAAAAAGGAAAGCTAAGGGTTGAAATCTATTAAAGCATTTTAAATTGTGGCATATTTAAGGAATAAGTGGCAGAAATTTTGCGCCAGTTTATTTTTATAGGCGTTTACCACATCAGCCAAGGAAAAGCAATAAAAAAGATAAGGTTTTTGTTTCAA
This sequence comes from uncultured Lachnospiraceae bacterium, assembly GCA_964545675.1. Classification (GTDB taxonomy): domain Bacteria; phylum Bacillota; class Clostridia; order Eubacteriales; family Eubacteriaceae; genus Acetobacterium. The sequence goes on from CAZJGM010000001.1 coordinate 27,006, forward strand.
TCAGCTTGAAATTGTGGTAGGATAGAGATGGAAATAACCATGTGACTTTATTTAAAAGGGGAGGCTTACGCAGATGGAAATAACAGACGTAAGAGTACGTAAAACGTATCCAGAAGGAAAAATGAGAGCAATTGTTTCAGTAACATTTGATGATCAATTTGTTGTCCACGATATCAAGGTTATTGAAGGACAAAGTGGGTTTTTTATTGCAATGCCTAGTCGTAAAACACCAGATGGTGAGTTTAAGGATATTGCTCATCCCATTAATATGGGAACACGTCGAAAAATGCAAGAAAGCGTACTCCGAGCCTATGAAGAGGCTGTTGAACAAGAACGGATTAGTGCTGAAGAAAGAGGAACCTTAGAAGTTGACTTAGAGACCGATTTAGAAGTTGATTTTGAAACAGATTCGCAAGCAGCTTTAGAAACAGAATAAAAAAGGATATAAAATACTAACAGAGGGGGAAGTGTTTCCCCCTTTTTTGTTGTGATTATTCTGAAATGGAGATAATGAATGAAAAAATCAAAGACCCTTATTCTGGCAGCGGGTCAAGGGACCCGGATGCATTCAAAAAAACCCAAAGTATTGCATCAGGTGTGTGGGAAAAATATCTTAAATTACGTCATTCAGGCCAGTCAAGGAGCAGGGATTGAAGAAACGGCGGTGATCGTTGGTTACCAAGCTGATCTGGTAAAAGCCAGTTTAGAAAAAAGGATTGAAACGATTCTTCAAAGAGAACAAAAGGGGACCGGTCATGCGGTGATGACGGCCTTGCCTTTTTTTGAAGCGTTAGAAGGAAATCTGATTGTCTTAGTCGGCGATGCTCCCTTTATTCGGTCAGAAACAATTGCTGGCCTAATTAAAAAGCATGAAGAAAAAAATTATGCAGCAACTGTTTTAACGGCGGAATTTGAAAACCCGTCAGGCTATGGGCGGATGGTAAAGAACAAAGCCGGAGAATTACTTGGGATTGTTGAAGAAAAAGATGCTAGCACCTTTGAAAAAACCATTAAGGAAATTAATTCCGGCATGTATTGTTTTAATGCTCAAATTTTAAAGAAAGCCCTTAAAAAAATTGGAACCGATAATGCTCAAGCAGAGTATTACCTAACCGATGTAATTGAAATTATGGGCCAAATGGCTTATCAAACAGGGACCTATCAAGTTGAGGATTTAGATGATATTCGGGCCATTAATACCAAGCTTCAATTAGCCGAGGCTGAAGAGGTCATGCGAAAACGGATTAATAGTCGCTTAATGGAAAAAGGAGCGATTTTAATTGACCCCAAGACGACCTATATTGGCGATGAGGTGGTGATCGGTGAAGATAGTATAATTTTGCCAGGCTGTATATTAGAGGGGCAAACCATTATTGGGGAAGACGCCTTGATCGGTCCTAATTCTAAACTTAAGAATGCCATTATCGGAGACCGGGTTCAGCTTGAAAACGCCACAGTTTTGGATAGCAGTATTGATAACGATAGTAAGATCGGTCCTTATGCCTATATTAGACCGGGTTGTCAAATTGGTAAACATTGCAAGGTCGGTGATTTTGTCGAAGTAAAAAATTCCAAGATGGCGGATTATTCAAAAGCTGCTCACCTTACCTACGTTGGCGATGGTGATGTTGGTGAGCGGGTTAATCTCGGATGTGGGACCGTTTTTGTTAATTACGATGGGAAAAAAAAGCATCGAACAATTGTTGAAGAAGGGGCTTTTATTGGTTGTAATACCAATTTAATTGCCCCAGTCACGGTTAAACAAGGGGCCTATATTGCGGCTGGTTCAACCATTACCGAAGAAGTGCCAGAAGATAGTTTAGCCATTGCCAGGTCAAGGCAGATTAATAAGGTGGGTTATTTAGTGAAAAAAAGAAATAAAGAAGGGAAATAATAATGGACGGAAAATTTAGTGGGATAAAAGTAATTGCTGGTAATTCAAACTTAGAATTGGCTGAGGAAATTGCCGAATACTTGGAGATTCAACTTTGCAAGGCCGAGGTCGTTCGCTTTAGTGATGGTGAAATTGGCCTAAATGTTTATGAGTCGGTTCGTGGAGCCGATGTCTTTGTGATTCAGTCAACGGGCACCCCTGTTAATGAAAATTTAATGGAACTACTCATTTTAATCGATTCAATGAGACGGGCATCAGCCGGTCGAATCAATGCAGTGATTCCTTATTATGGCTATGCTAGGCAAGACCGTAAGGCCAAGTCAAGGGATCCGATTACAGCTAAATTAGTGGCCAACTTGTTAACCACGGCCGGAGCGGACCGGGTTATTACCATGGATCTTCACTCCAATCAGATTCAGGGTTTCTTTGATATTCCCTTGGATCACTTATCCGGTGGCGGACTAATTGCCGATTATTACAAGGAAAAAAAGATGGACAACATGGTTGTGGTCTCACCAGATGCTGGTAGTGTTAAGCGGTCCAGAAAGCTAGCCAGAAGTTTAAATTGCTCCTTTGCCATTATCGATAAGGAAAGACCCAAACCAAATGTAACAACGGTGATGAATGTAATTGGCGAGGTCAAAGGGAAAAACTGTATTTTGGTCGATGATATGATCGATACCGCCGGGACCATTACCGCCGGGGCCAATGCCTTAATGGATATGGGGGCTAACTCCGTTTATGCAGCCTGTAGCCACGGTGTTTTTTCAGGGCCAGCCATTGAACGGATTGAACAATCAGCCATTAAAGAATTGGTAACCCTAAATACCATTTCCATTCCAAAAGAAAAACAGATTGATAAAATGAAAATATTATCGACTGGCAATTTATTTGGACGGGCTATCGATTACGTTCATTTTGGCCGCTCCTTAAGTAAGCTATTTGTCGGGCGTTATGTCTAAAGGATGAAAATTATTGTAGGACTAGGAAATATTGGCAAAGACTACCAACAGACACGGCATAATATCGGCTTTGAGGTCATTGATGCCTATGCCAAATTAAAGTCTTTGGAAATAAGTAAAAAAGAACAAAATGGCTTAAGTGGCAGCTTTTTTTACAAGGGTGAAAAAATCCTACTGGTTAAACCAACCACCTTTATGAATAATAGTGGCCTTTGTGTCAGCAAGTTTGTTAAGTATTATGATCTGTCATTAGATCAGTTATTGGTTATTACCGATGACATTGACTTACCCCTAGGGGATGTGCGGATTCGCAAAAAAGGTGGGCCGGGAACCCACAATGGTATGCGTTCGATTATTCAAGGATTAGCTAGTGGTAATTTTCCCAGAATACGAATGGGGATCGGAAGCCCAGGGTCTTCTAATAAGTTGGTTCATTTTGTGCTCGGGAAATTTTCCAAAAAAGAGTGGCTGATCATGGAAGAGGCGATCAAGCAAGCGGTAACCGGCATCGATGTATTTCTTGATCAAGGGATCGATAAAGCCATGAATTGTATTAATGGACAGAAAAAAAGTGAGTGATTAAATAATGTCTGCCTAGACCAAGGCTTAGGACCTTAGTCTTTAGGAGAAAGAAGTATTGATGAAACAAGTGTATAGTAATTTAAGAGAGACAAAAAGTCTTCAGAATCTCTTAAAGGCGATGGAATCATATCAATTAATTAATGTGACAAATTTAAATAAAGGCTTTAAAGAGGCTCTGACAGCCGTTCTTTTCGAGCAAAAAAAAGGGCCTTTTTTATACCTTAGTAAAAATGATCGGGAAGCCCTAGGGGCCGCTCAGGCCTTTGAAAAAATCTTCGGGGACCGGGTCTTATATTTCCCCCTTGAGCCACTTCATGATTATTTCGCTGATGTTCATAGTCGTGAAATCAGTAACCAACGATTGATGGTTTTAAAAAAACTTTTATCAGAAGAAAATTATTTACTTGTTCTTGGGGCTGAGACCTTATTAAAAAAATTGCTGCCAGTGTCAGCCTTTAAAGAGCTTGAAATTAAATGTCAAGTGGATGAAAATCTTGATCCCATGGCTTTGATTGAAAAATTAATTGATCTAGGTTATGAGCGTAATTATCAGGCTGAAGCCAAGGGCCAATTTGCCCACCGGGGGGGCATTATTGATGTCTTCACGCCGGTTGAGGAGCTAGCCTACCGACTTGAGTTTTTTGGTGATACGATCGAGTCAATTCGCCTTTTTGATCCCCATAGCCAATTATCAATGGAAGCTGTAGAGACTATTAGTATTAGCCCGGCAGCAGAAATACTATTAAGCAAGGAAGAAGAAAAGAAAAACCTGGAAAAATTGAAAAAAAAATATCAAAATGATAGTCTCTACCAGCCCTTACTTGAACAAGTGACAGAAGAAAGAGGACGCTTTCTGACGGCTAAGGGGGCTTCCCTGATCGATTATTTAAAGCAACCGACAATTATTTGGGATGAACCAACTGAAATAAAACGGTCAATTGGGGCCTATCTTGAAAAGATCAATCAGGATCTGGATCTTTTAATTAAAGATGGAAAAATTTTACCAGACCAGAAAAAACAATTTTTTAATTTTTCAACGATTGACAAACAGGCCAATGACTTGCTTGAGCTGAGGTACACGACATTTGGCTCGCGTAGTAAAAAAGGAGAAACGGTTGATTTTGCAGTAAAAGATGTCGAACCCTTTTTGGGTGAGATCCCCCGCTTTTTAGATCTGATGGCAAATCGGATCCTTGACGATTATAAGATTATGATTTTGACCTTGGACCAAGAGGGTCAGAAAAAAATAAAAGATAGCCTTGTTCAAGCCGATATTCATCGCTTTACATCGGGTCTAGAGCCAGGTGTTCAATTTATAAGGGGGGAATTAGCAACTGGCTTTGACTGGGCAAAAGAAAAATTGCTTTGCTTAAATGAAAAAGATATTTTCATCCAGCCAGGCAGACGCCGTAAAAAAAGACAAAAAAAAGGCAAAAAAATTGATAGCTTTACCCAGTTAAATATCGGTGATTACGTCGTTCATGATGTTCACGGGATTGGTATTTACCGGGGGATTGAGCAATTAAAAATTGCAGAAACGATAAAGGATCTAATCGTTATTGAATACGCCAAGGAGGCAAAATTTTATTGCCCCGTCGATCAGATGGAAGCGATTTCTGTTTATGTTGGAACCGGTGAGAAAAAACCCCGGATCAATCAATTAGGGACGGCCGAATGGGATCGATCAAAGGCTCGGGTCAAACAAGCCATTGAAGAAATGGCCGACGAGTTGATTGATCTTTATGCCAAGCGTAAGCAGTTAAGGGGCTACGCCTTTGCCTTAGATTCTAGCTGGCAAAAAGAATTTGAAGAAGCCTTTCCCCACGAAGAAACAAAAGATCAGCTTCAAGCTGTAGAAGAAATAAAAAGGGATATGGAATCGACCCAGCCCATGGATCGGCTTTTATGTGGGGATGTCGGCTATGGAAAAACAGAGGTGGCCCTAAGGGCGGTCTTTAAAGCGGTGATGGACAGTAAACAGGTGGCGTTCCTAGTTCCGACGACTATCCTAGCCCAGCAGCATTATCAAACCATGTTAGACCGCTTTAAAGATTATCCAATAAAGGTCGGTCTTTTAAGTCGTTTTAGAAGTCGGAGTGACCAAGAAAAAATCCTCGCCAGCCTAGCGATTGGCGAAATTGATTGTGTAGTGGGAACCCATCGAATTTTCTCGTCCGATGTTTCATTTAAAGATCTGGGTCTTTTAATCATCGATGAAGAACAACGCTTTGGCGTGACCCATAAAGAGAAGATCAAGCAGATGAAAAAGAATATTGATGTCTTAACCCTCTCGGCCACCCCGATACCCAGGACCCTACACATGTCGATGATTGGGGTTCGGGATATGAGCTTAATCGATGAACCGCCTGAAGGCAGACGACCGGTGCTCACCTATGTACTGGAATACAATGAAATTATTATTCGCGATGCCATTGAACGGGAAATGAACCGGCGTGGACAGGTTTATTATGTCCACAATCGGATTAATGATATTTATGAAATTACGGCAAAGATTAGACAACTTGTGCCAAAGGCCCGAATTGGGGTGGCCCATGGGCGGATGTCAGGCCCAGAATTAGAAGACGTGATGATTGCTTTTCTAAATTATCAGTATGATGTATTGGTGACGACGACGATCATTGAGTCGGGCCTGGATATTAAAAATGCCAATACCTTAATTGTTAATAATGGCGATCAGATGGGCTTGTCCCAGCTTTACCAGCTGCGTGGCCGAGTTGGCCGTTCTGACGCTCAAGCCTATGCCTATATCACCCATAAGGCCAAGATCTTGTCGGATGTTTCTAAAAAACGCCTAAAGGCAATTAAGGACTTTACCGCCTTTGGTTCCGGCTTTAAAATTGCCATGCGGGATTTAGAAATCCGTGGGGCCGGAAATATTCTGGGAGCCGCCCAATCGGGCAATTTAGCCAGCATTGGTTATGAACTCTATTGCCGGATTCTCGATGGGGCAGTCAATGAGCGTCTGGGCAAGGGCCAGGTAGATCAGGCTAAAGAAATAATGATTCACTTGAATGTTAGTAGTTATATACCTGAGCATTATATTCAAGATGAAGAACTTAAGTATGATTTATATAAAAAATTATCCTATATCCATACAAAGGCCGACTACGATGACTTAGAAGATGAATTGATCGATCGATTCGGCGAAATTCCCGATGGGGTTTATAATTTAATGGCACTGGCAATGATTAAACATCTGGGCCAAGGGCTAGGGATGACAGAGATCAAACAGCGTGGTAACAGCGTTAGCTTCACCTTTGATGAGCAAGCAGATATCCCCTTGCCGGGGCCAGAAGGAATTGATCTGCTTTTTAAAAAGTATAATATTAAATTTAAAGCGGGAAAAAATGACCAGATCAAGTGGCGGATTTATCTTAAAAAAGAAAATGATCAAAGCTACTTAAGAGAGTTAGCTGATTTGTTAAATTTTTTAAAAGTAAAGAGAACTTAAGGAAAATTTGGGAGCTATTGTGTTAAGCTAGCTCAGAAATTATTTAATAAAGAGGAGATATGCATGAAGAAAAAGCAATTATTAACAGGACTAGTAATGGGGATGATTGTCATTGGCTTACTTAGCAGTGCTTGTTCCTTAGTAGGGGTCAACCCTGAAAAAGAAGGGGCCCAAGTGGTTGCTGAAATTGGTGAGGATACCATTTTAAAAAGTGATTTTAATAATTATATGGCTTATTATAATATGTATTATAAGTCAAGTGGGATGACCTTTCCGACCGGGGATGAGTTAAAACAGATGAAAACAAATATTTTAGATGACTTGGTCCGAGTTGAGGTCTTGAGTAAAAAAGCCAAAGAAGATAATTTAAGCCCTGATGAAACAATGACATCTGTCGATGTTGAAACAATGATCAGTAGTTTAAAAACAGCCCTAGGTGATTCGGACTATCAAAAAATTCTAAATGATTACAATACTAATGACGAATCCTATGCGGGATTTCTGGCCGATTTAACCGATAAAATGGCTTATGCCAGTGTTGTCGAGAAAAACTTTAGGGCGGCTATAAAAGAAAATCCGCAAGCTGAACTGGATAAGGTTGTCGGCAGCATTGGTGGTGAAGAGGTCACCCGGGACCTTTATAATTTTCAATTGGCAAATCAGGAATTGGTTTATTTTTACTCCAATCAACAAGCCATGCCAATCGATGAAGAAAGCATGGAGCCAGTCAATGAAGCAATTTTTAATAAGTTAGCAGAGAATAAGGTCTTAATGGCCTATGGCCAAGAAAATGATATTACCATTGATGAGGCGGAAGTAAGTGATTATCAATCAGCTCAAGAAGCCTTTATCGCTAATTTATTTCCCGAAGACGAAAGCTTCCAACAATACCTTGATTCTAAATTTTTAACGGTTGACCAATTTAATACCTTTGTAAAAGAAGAAGCCCGTGTTTCGGCAACAGCATTAGCAATTCAAAATCAGCTTAAAGAAGACATTGACATTAAAGACAGCGAAATTAAAAGTTATTACGACAAAAATAAAGAAGCCTACGATGAAAGTAGCGTATCGGCCCAACATATTTTAGCAAATGACCAAGAATTAAGCGATCAGATCTATGAAGAAGCAAAGGATATTAAGACCAAAGAAGCCTTTACGGCCTTAATTGAAAAGTATAAGGATGTTGAGGGAATCCAAGAGGCGACTGATCTAGGAACCTTTGGTCCTGAGAAAATGGTGGCCGAATTTTCCGATCAAGCCTTTAGCATGGATGTCAATACCGCTAGTGAGCCAGTTAAAACCGAGTATGGCTACCATATTATTTTTGTCTATGATAAAAATGAAGGGGCGATTCCAAGCCTAGACGAAAAAGAAGATGAGATTAGAGAATTACTAATCGAACAAAAAACAGCTGAAGCCTTTACTAAACTAGAGGAAAAATTAATGAAAAAAGAAAAGATCGACATTGGTGATGTCAACGATCCCTTTGTTAGTTATATTGAAGAATTAAAAACAGAAATGAATGTTAAAATATACACTAATCGGATCAAATAGTTAGTTTCTAATAGCTTTTTTAAACCAGTCTGGCTTAGGAGAGGGCTCCTAAGCCAGACATTTTGAGTGGGCATGACAAATTTAAGGCAAAAGAGGGTCATCATGGCAGAAGAAAAATCGAATTTCTTAAAAGGTGCCACCATCCTGGCGGCAGCTGGTATTTTATCGAGACTGTTGGGACTTTTTTTCAAAATTCCCCTTTATCAGATGGTCGGGAGTTATGGCAATGGTATTTATGGCAATGTGACGGCCATTTATAACACCCTTCTAATGGTATCGACCGTCGGGGTTCCGGTGGCCATTTCAAAAATGGTTTCGGAAAATATCGCCCGGGGCGAATATGAGACAGCCCATCGGGTTTTTAAAGTCTCAATGATAACCCTGATCGGCCTGGGAACAGGGTCGACGCTTTTTTTGTTTTTTGGTGCCGGGTGGATTATCGAAACAGCCAATTGGACCTATGAAAGCCTTCCGGCCATGATTGCCATTGCCCCGGCCCCCTTAATTATTTCGATTGTCTCGGCCTATCGGGGTTTTTTTCAAGGCTTTCAAATGATGGCCCCAACAGCTTTTTCGCAGATCATTGAACAGGTCGTTCGGGTCTTATTAGGGGTTCTCTTGGCTTGGATTTTAAGCAATAGTTTTGGTGTCGGCATGGGAGTCGGAGGTGCTGTCTTTGGGGCAACGGCTGGTGGTTTAGTAGCAGGAATCCTGCTTTTTACCTTATATCGGCATTTTGTCGGAGCCAATAAAAAGATGCTTAGGCAAAAAAGCAAAAGACGGCAAAAGACCAATCGTCAGCTCTTTAAACGGTTGATTATTATTGCCATACCGGTAACCCTGACATCAGCCCTAGTGTCGATGTTCTCAACCATTGATTCCTTTATCTATGTCGGCCGATTGGCTCTGGCCGGAGTCGATGAAGTGACAGCGACAATGATGTTTGGCGACTTTACCAATGCGGAAATTTTAATTAATATTCCCCTAGTTCTCAGTGGGACTTTGGCGGTCGCCATGATCCCGACAATTTCTGAATCCTTTGCCAAAAGAGACCGGGTCGCTATGAGTCAAAAAATACAGCTATCGATTCGGGTGATTTTACTAATCGCCTTTCCCTCTTGTATCGGTTTATCGATTCTTTCAGAGGGGATATTTGATTTATTGTTTCCCGGTTCGCCCTATGGGGCAGCGATCTTACAAACCTTTGCCTTTACGACGATCTTTATGATGCTTTCCAATATTTTTCAAAGCATGCTTCAAGCCATTGATCGCTTTCGAATCCCTCTTTTTAATCTAGGGATCGCCATGGTTCTTCGCTTTATTAGTGGTTGGATCTTTTTAGCCATTCCTTTCTTTAATATTCAAGGGATTGTTCTGAGTACTTTAGTCACCTTTATTTATTTAACCATTGCCAATTATGTTGCTGTAAAACGCCATGCAAAGGTTCGAATTCATTGGCTTCATGACTTATTTAAACCGCTCTTATCAGCTCTAGTGATGGGTGTGGTTACGCACCTAGTCTACCAAAGTGCTGGCTCGGTTTTTGGGGTTTTTTGGGCCTTGATTTTAGCCATTGCCATAGCTGTAATTGTCTATAGTTTTATGATGATTATGATAAAGGGAATCAGCGAGGAAGAATTGCGTTATTTCCCAGGAAGTGACAAACTTATTAAAATTTATCAGCGAGTTACTGGCCGTTGATTTGTAAAAAAGGAGTAAGTGAGAAATGGTACATATCGATATTGTTGGCCTCGGACCAGGGGACCCTGGCCAGATAACCTTAAAGACCTTGGAATTATTGGAAAATCAAAGCTTTAATTATTTTCGGACAGAGATTCACCCGACCCTAGAATTTATTAATACACGCAAGATTCCCTATTGCAGTTTTGATCACTTTTATGAAAGTGAAGAAAATTTTAAGGCGGTTTATCAAAAAATTGTGGCAACTTTAATTAAGGCATCCTTAAAAAAAGGGGAGATTCTCTACGCCGTCCCGGGAAATCCATTATTTGGCGAAGAAACGGTCGTTCTTTTGATCGAAGAGGCTAAAAAAAGAGGGATATCCTATAAAATTCATCCGGGCTTAAGCTTTGTTGATGTTAGCATGAATGCCCTTGAGAAAGACCCAATCGATGGCCTTAATCTGTACGATGCCTTTTCATTTACGGCCCATTTATTAGATAATCAACAAGCAAGCCTGATTACCCAGGTCTATAATCAGTTTCGGGCGTCTGAACTTAAACTTGAGCTAATGAAGGTGCTAGCACCAGAAACCCAAGTTGTTTTAGTGATTAACGCCGGTATTCCCGAAAAAGAAATAATCAAGCCAGTCCCCTTATTTGAACTCGACCGAGTGGCCCAGATTAATCATTTAACAAGTCTTTATATTCCCCCACAAAAAAACGCCTATACCGGTCTGAATGGGACCTTGGCGATTATGGAAAAGTTAAGAGGGGAAAATGGCTGTCCCTGGGACCGAGCCCAGGACCATAAAAGTCTTAAAAGTTATTTGATCGAAGAAAGTTACGAAGTAGTAGAAGCCATCGACCAAGAGGATGATCAAAATCTATGTGAGGAATTGGGTGATCTTTTTTTTCAGATCGTCTTTCATGCGGCATTGGCTGAAGAAGCTGGGACCTTTACGATCGATGATGTTTTAACGGGGATTAATGAAAAAATGGTTCGTCGCCATCCCCATGTCTTTGCAAAAGAAGTAAAAATCGATGCCGGGCAGGTTGATATCAATTGGCAAGCCATTAAGCGGCAAGAAAAGGGCCTTGGGCCGGAAGAAAACGATCAGTTTTATCAGATTTCAAAGCAGATGAAAAAAATCCCTAAATTTTTACCGGCTCTTATCGAAGCTCAAAAGGTTCAGATCAAAGCCCAGAAAGTCGGTTTTGATTGGGAAAACCCCCGGCAGGCATCCTTTAAACTTAAGGAAGAAATAGAGGAAGTGATTGAAGCCATTGACAAAGGAGATTGGCAAAATAGCCAAGAAGAGCTAGGGGACCTTCTCTTTTCAGTCGTCAATGTGGCTAGGCTTTATGGTTTTTCCTCGGAAACCCTACTTCGCCGGGCGACCCAAAAATTTATTAATCGTTTTGAAAAAATGGAAGAGCTTGCAAAAGAAGATCAAAAAACAATCGGTCAAGGCAATTTTGAGGAACTAGAGGGCCTCTGGCAGCGTTCAAAAGAGCTAATTTACCAAGAAAAGTCCTAAAAAGATAAAAAATGCTTGTAATTATGGGCCTAACATGCTTATAATATTAAGCATAGAATACTGGAATTATAATGATGGAGGAAAAAAATGAACAAATCAGAATTAATTGCCCAAATGGCAGAAAAATCAGGTTTATCGAAAAAAGATTCAGAAAAGGCTTTGGCCTCGTTTTTGGATACGGTTGTTGAAACCTTGAAAAATGGAGACAAGGTGTCTTTAGTCGGATTTGGAACCTTTGAAGTAAGAGACAGAGCTGCTCGAGTTGGTCTTAACCCAAGAACAAAAGAACCGATCAATATCGCTGCTTCCAAAGCACCTGGCTTTAAAGCAGGTAAAAGCTTTAAAGAAGAAGTTAATGTTTAAGGAATAATTAAAAAGCCAGGGCTAAGCTCTGGTTTTTTATTATTTGTAAATTAAGAAGCATGAAATCAAGGTGGAAATAAATGAGAATTGATAAATTTTTAAAAAATGCTCGGCTTATTAAAAGACGAACCGTTGCCAAAGAAGCCTGTGATGGTAAGCGAATAACCATTAATGGGAAAACGGCCAAGGCGGGAGACCAAGTCCAAGAAAAAGATATTGTCAGCATTCGCTTTGGTGATAAAGAACAAAAAATTGAAGTCCTTGAATTATTAGACCACGCCCCTAAAGACCGAGCCTTTGATATGTATCGTGAATTATAAATAAGGGAAGAAAAAATGTAAGGGAAGAAGAAAATGAATCCTAAACAAAAAAGAATTCTTCAAAAAAGAATTGCCATTACGCTTTTAATCCTATTGATGGTCGGGGTGATACTAACCATGTTTGCTAGCAACGGCCTAACCCTTTATAAATTAGAGAAGCAAAAAGCTGAAATCATTCAGGCGATTGAAGATGAAAAGATCAGAAGCAAGCAATTAGACCAGCAAGTAGAACAGATTGGGACAAAAACTTATGTTGAGTATATTGCCCGTAAATATTTAGGTCTTTATTATCCCGATGAAACAATTGTTATCCCAGTGATCGAAGAAGATGGAGGTTAAAATGGATCAACCACAAAACTGTGATCAAGAGCAGATAAAAAAAGTGCCCAATACCTATGCTGTCATGGACGTTGGGACCAATTCAACCCGTTTGCTTGTTTTTAAAGACGAAAAAGGGAAGCTGGTGCGGATTAATAAATCAGTTCGTTATACGAGAATGGGCCAAGGCGTTGATCAAACGAAGATGCTTAATCCCGATGCCCAGAAAAGAAATACCGAAGTGCTTGAGGAATTCATGAAAATAGCAAGTGATTATGATGTTAAGGCCTTTTACCTTTATGGAACCAGTGCCATGAGAGAAGCTGGAAATAGTCGGCAATACCAAGAAGCGGTAAAAGATAGACTGGGCCTTGAGATTAATATTATCTCGGGTGAAGAAGAAGCAAGACTGGGTTTTATGGGCGTATCCCAAAGTTTTCATGGGAAGATCTTAATTTTTGATATTGGCGGTGGTAGTACCGAGTTTATTTTAGGCGAAAATGATAGGATTAGTCAAATGATCAGCCTAAAGATCGGTTGTGTGAAAGCAAGTGAAAAATACTTAGTGACCGACCCACCCACAAAATCAGAGATTGAGGCTTTAAATAAAGACCTTATTAAAAGCTTACAAGACCAATTAAAAAACATTATCCCGACTGATAACTATGAACTCATTGGCATTGGTGGAACGGCTACAAGTCTGGCAACCATTAAACAAAAATTAGCGATCTATGACAGTCAAAAGATCCATAATAGTCAGATTACTGGTGATGAGCTTAAAGAAATCATCAGCCTCTTAGCTGAGAAGACCATTGCCCAGCGCCAGGAAATTATTGGCCTTGAGGCAAAAAGAGCCGATATTATTTTAGGTGGGGCCCTTATTTTACTTAATATTTTGCAAGTAACAGGTGATAAGATCTTTACGATATGTGATTACGACAATCTAGAAGGGGCTGGCTACAAGGAATTTATTGCAAAATAAAAATTAAAAAAGGTCTTGACTTTACTTGGCTAAACCCCTATAATAATAGTTGTCCCTCGAACGAGAGAGACATCGGGAAAATGCCGGAGTGGCGGAAATGGTAGACGCACAGGACTTAAAATCCTGCGATCCTTAACGATCGTATCGGTTCAATTCCGATCTTCGGCACCAATTTTAATAACGCGGGATGGAGCAGTTTGGTAGCTCGTCGGGCTCATAACCCGGAGGTCGTAGGTTCAAATCCTACTCCCGCAACCAATACAAAACTTTTTTTTTTGGCGGCGTAGCTCAGTTGGCTAGAGCATACGGTTCATACCCGTAGTGTCAGCGGTTCGACTCCGTTCGCCGCTACCATAACAGCTTTTCATTGGCCCCTTGGTCAAGCGGTTAAGACACCGCCCTTTCACGGCGGGATCAGGAGTTCGATTCTCCTAGGGGTCACCATTACCTATAAACTTTTTGTGGTCGCATAGCTCAGCTGGGAGAGCACCTGCCTTACAAGCAGGGGGTCACAGGTTCGAGCCCTGTTGCGACCACCATTTTTTTTTAAATTCATAAAGTGGTGTTACCATGGAGAAAAGGCTACTAAAGTATATAATTGAGCATCAGATGATAATAGCTGGCGATCGCGTGCTTATCGGAGTATCCGGTGGGGCTGATTCGCTGGCTTTGTTGTATTTTTTGGATAAATTTAAAGGTCAATTGGGCATTGAAATTGGGGCCGCTCATTTGCATCATCAGCTTCGTGGCCTTGAGGCCGATGCTGATCAAGCCTTTGTCAGGGAATTTTGCCGTGAGCGGCAGATTCCATTTTTTTCAATTAAAAAGAATATTAGGGCCATTGCCAAAGAGCAAAAAATTTCAATTGAAGTAGCCGGCCGTTATCAGCGGCATTCTTTTTTTAAGGCCTTGGCCAGAGAAAAAGACTTTAATCGCATAGCCCTTGGCCACCATCTCAATGATCAAGCGGAAACCGTCTTGATGCGTTTGATTCGCGGAAGTGGCATTAAAGGGCTTGTAGGCATGGCAGCCAAGCGAGATTCTTTATTAATTCGGCCACTTTTAATGGTAGAAAAAAAAGACTTGATTGCCTATTGCAAAGAAAACAAGGTCTCCTTTCGGACCGATGCCAGTAATTTTGAGAGGGCTTATACCCGTAATAAAATAAGGCTTGAAATTATGCCAGCGATTCTTAAAATAAATCCTCAGGCAGACCGACATTTTGTTGAATTTGCCCAAATTGCTGGCGATTACCAAGCCTTTTTAGACGATTATGTTGATAAGATTGAAGATAAACTCCTGCACAAGGAAGATGGGGTTATTTATTTAGACCGATTAAGGTGGCTAAAGGAAAAATCAATCGTCCAGGCAGAGCTGCTTAGACGCGGAATTCGTCGATTTAAGGGTAGTTTAAAGGAAATTGAGTACAATCATATCGTTGCCCTTCAAGACTTATTAACAAGTGAAAAAACATGTGGTGAAATCCACTTGCCACAAGCTATTAAGGTGGTTAGGCGTTATGATCGGGTAAAAATAGGACAGCAAGTTAAGCCTTCTTCAGCTTTCTATTCGCCTCATTTGATTATTCCCGGTAAAACCTATATAATAGCATTCTTCAGACTCATTTTAGAAGTAGAACGACTAGAGGGTCAGTATTTAGAAAAAAAGAATTCTTTAAATCATAAAAATGATAGTGAAAAATATTTTGATTATGATAAAATGAGTGGAGATCTTTATTTAAGGAATCGACAAACAGGTGATTTTTTTTACCCACCGGGCTTATCAGGAAAAAAGACCATTAAAAAATTTCTGATTGACCAAAAAGTTGAACGGGAGAAAAGAGACTTAATCCCCTTATTGGCGGTTGGAAATGAACTTTTATGGCTGATTGGTTATGGGATTAATGAACGATTGCTGATTGATGAAACGAGCAAAAATATACTAAGAATAAAAATTAGATTGTGTTAGGAGAAAAGAGTGAGAGCCGACATTCAGGAAGTTTTGGTAGACGAAGCTGCTTTGAAAAAACGAATCAGTGAATTAGGGGAACAATTAGCAAATGAGTACCGGGATAAAAATCCGATTTTAATTGGGATATTGAAAGGCAGTTCAATCTTTATATCCGACTTAATTAGAGAAATGGATATTTATCTGGAAATTGATTTTTTAAAAGCATCGAGTTATGGGTGTGAAGTAAAAAGTAGTGGGGTCGTCAAGTTAGAACAAGATCTTTCAATGGATGTTAAGGATCGTTATATTCTTTTAATTGAAGATATTGTCGATACTGGCAATACCTTGAAATATCTACTCGATTGTTTTAAAAGTATGGGTGCAAAAGGAGTTGAAGTATGTTCGCTTCTCAATAAGGTGGCCCGTCGCGAACAAAAGGTTGTCGCCGATTATATTGGCTTTGAAATTCCCGATGCTTTTGTGGTTGGCTATGGACTGGATTATGCACAGAGATATCGCAATTTACCATTTATTGGGATCCTTAAAAAAGAAATCTATGCGTGATTAAATTTGAGGAAGGAGAGATGATTTTTGAATAAATATCTTAGAATGATCGGATTTTACATGGTGATTTTACTTATCATTGTTGTGGCAGTAACGTTTTTAAACCCGGCAAAAGATGAAGTAAAAACCATTATCTATAGTGAGTTATTAGCTGAACTTGAAAATAATCAGGTAGAAGAAATTGAGATTAATAATGCCAATGTGACTGGGGTACTCAGAAATGGTGAATCCTTTGAGGCCATCGTTCCTCAATTTATCATTGACCAGCAGATTGCGCCATATATTTTAGAAAATGATGTCAGAGTAACCATTGCCAAGCAACAAGATTCTTGGTGGATCTCCTTGATTCCCTCGGTGGTTATTATTGTTTTGATGGTTGTCTTCTTTATGGTCTTTAGCCAACAAGCCGGTGGCGGTGGTGGCAAAGTAATGTCCTTTGGTAAAAGCAAGGCCAAGCTCCACGTCGAAGGCGAAACCAAGGTCAGCTTTAAAGATGTGGCCGGAGCTGATGAAGAAAAAGAAGAACTTGAAGAAATTGTCGACTTTTTAAAGGCCCCAGACCGTTACCGCAAACTAGGGGCGCGGATTCCTAAGGGTGTTTTATTAACCGGACCGCCGGGAACCGGGAAAACCCTACTAGCCAGAGCCGTGGCCGGTGAAGCAGGGGTTCCTTTTTTCACCATCAGTGGGTCGGATTTCGTGGAAATGTTTGTTGGAGTCGGTGCCTCACGGGTGCGAGACTTGTTTGAAAATGCTAAAAAGAATGCCCCCTGTATTCTTTTTATTGATGAAATTGATGCGGTTGGGCGCCATCGTGGGGCTGGCTTAGGCGGTGGCCACGATGAGCGAGAACAAACCCTTAACCAATTGCTGGTTGAAATGGATGGCTTTGGGGTCAATGAAGGAATTATCATTATTGCCGCAACCAATCGGCCAGATATTCTTGATCCAGCTCTTTTAAGACCGGGGCGTTTTGACCGGTTAATTACCGTCGGTGTTCCGGATTTAAAGGGACGAGAAGAGATCCTTGAAATTTATAAAAAGGACAAACCCCTTGATTCTTCGGTTGATTTAAAGACCATTGCCAAAGGGACACCAGGCTTTACTGGTGCTGACTTAGAAAACTTAATGAATGAAGCAGCTCTTTTGGCGGCTCGGGAAAAAGCCAGAATCATTACCATGAAAGAACTGGAAGAAGCGATTAAGCGAGTTATTGCTGGTCCTGAGAAAAAGAGTAAAGTTATCAATGAAGAGGATCTGGTTATTACGGCCTACCATGAAGCAGGTCATGCCATTGTTTTGCACCTCCTACCACTTTGTGATTCTGTTCACGAGGTATCAATTATCCCTAGGGGGATGGCAGCTGGTTATACCCTTTCCTTGCCCGATGATGATCGACAACATGTCAGTAAAACAAAGCTTTTAGAGAATATTTGTGGGCTTTTAGGTGGCCGAGCCGCTGAGAAAATTGCCCTTGATGATATTTGTACGGGGGCTAGTAACGATATTGAACGTGCTACTAAAATGGCCCGGAGTATGGTTACCGAGTGGGGCATGAGTGAGCACCTTGGTCCAATGACCTTTGGTCAGGCTGATAGTGGCGAGGTTTTTCTCGGTCGTGATTTAGGACGCTCTCGTAACTATAGCGAAGAAGTAGCGGCTGTTATCGATGGTGAAATTAGAGATATTGTCGAAAATGCCTTTCAACGGGCCTGTCATATTTTAGAAGAACAACGTGATAAATTAGAAGAGATAGCCCAGCGGCTACTCAAAGATAGAACAGTGACCGGTGAAGAATTTAGGGCTTTATTTGAAAGCGATAGTGAAAATTTCATTGAAGCTGAAGCGATAATTGAATAAAAAATTAATAAAAGCCGTTAGTGATAACGGCTTTTATTAATTAGAATCGGAGTTGAAAAAATGAAAAGTACCGATAGAAAAAAGGAGAGTGAGGTGGGATCATGATATTAGTTATCGATGTCGGCAATACCAATACAGAGTTAGCAGTGATGGCGGACGATAGGATTCTCAATTCATGGCGTTTTGTTAGCAAAACCCCCCGGACCTCAGATGAATATGGGATATTGCTGCGAAGCTTATTTGACCATGATGGGGTTTCTTTAAAAGAAATAAAAGACGTGGTTATTTCGTCAGTTGTTCCCAATATGATGTATTCTTTAAATAATGGCATAAAAAAATACATTGGTCTTGAACCGATGATTATCGGGCCAGGAATTAAAACAGGCATGCCCATTCACACCTCGGACCCTAGTGAAGTCGGTGCTGACCGGATTGTCGATGGGGTGGCTGCTTATCAGATCTATGGGGGACCGGTCATTATCATCGATTTTGGAACGGCAACGACTTTTGATTATGTGACAAAAGAAGGGGCTTTTTCAGCAGCCGTTACGACCCCGGGCATTCAAATTGCCATTGATGCCCTATGGCGAAATGCGGCCAAGCTTCCCAACATTGAGATTAAGAAACCGGCCTCGATTTTAGCAAAGGATACGGTAACCAGTATGCAAGCCGGTCTTGTCTACGGCTATATCGGTCAGGTTGAATACATTATCAAACAGATGATTAAAGAAACCGCTGTTGATACCATGAAAGTTGTGGCCACTGGTGGTTATGGGCGGATGTTTTACCAAGAAACGGACTTAATTGATGTCTATGATCCCAAGCTCTCCATTAAGGGCTTAAAGATTATCTATGATAAAAATAAGAAGAAAGGCTAATAGACGGGTTAGAAGATGGGATTACTTGAATTATTTAATCAAAAAACCCCCTTATTTCTAGGACCGATGGCCGGTTATACCAACTTAGCTTATCGCTTAATAGCAAAGAGATTTGCTGCCGATGCGGTCGTCACTGAGATGATCTCGGCCAAGGGACTTTACTATAAAGACCCTAAAACCATTGATTTAATGCGGACCCTTCCTGAGGAAGGGCCAGTTGGGGTCCAGATTTTTGGGTCGGATAAAGAAATAGTGGCCGAGGTGATTAAAACGAGACTTAATCAGACAAATTTTGATTTTATCGATTTTAATGCCGGATGCCCAGCCCCTAAAATAACTAAAAATGGCGAGGGATCGGCACTTTTAAAAACCCCCGATCACTTGTATGAGATTATCGCCAAAATGGTTGCAGTTTCAGCCAAGCCAATAACGGTTAAAACACGATTAGGTTGGGATAATCAATCGATTAATATCGAAGAGGTTGCCAAGGGGATTGAGGCTGCTGGGGCTGCAGCCTTATTTATTCACGGGCGGACACGGGCAGCCTATTATTCTGGCCAGGCCAATTGGCAGCCAATTGCCAGAGTTAAGAAAATGCTGACCATTCCACTTGTCCTTAATGGTGACATTAATAGTGGTCAGGCGGCTAAGAAAGCCCTTGATCAAACAGGGGTTGATGGCTTAATGATTGGGCGAGCAGCAATTGGCAATCCCTTTATCTTTAAAGAAGTTGATCATTATTTAAAGACTGGCCAAAGCCTGGAAAAAGCGACCACCATTCAACGCTTGGAGATGGCTTTACTGCACCTTAAGACCTTGTCCTGCTTGGATAACCAAGAAAGGGCAGCCCGAGAAATCCGCAAGCACTTGGCTATGTATATCCGGGGCATGGACCATGCGAGCGTTTTAAGGGATAAAATTGTTAGAAGCCCCAATAAAGAAGCCCTTATGGACCTTCTTGAGGAAAGTTTGTTAAGTGAAAGAAAAAGAGTTGAGATATCCTAGAAGTTCTTTCCTAGCAATGGCAAATTTTGGTAAATTTATGATATAATTTAAAGGATAAGGCAAAAATGATCAGGTAAATAAGAGAGAAGTGAGTAGTTAATGAGGCAATTAGATCAGGACAATTTAAAAAAAGACGAAAAACAAAGTTTTTATGGGACCGGCCTAATAATAGCCTTATTTTTGATTGGTTTTTTTTTGTTTTTATCATCACCATTGACAGCCTTTTACTGGCTAACGGGAATTATTTTGGGCTATATTCTTCAACGATCACGCTTTTGTTTTACAGCTTCCTTAAGAGATCCTTACCTTACTGGGGGAACGGCCCTTAGTCAAGCGGTATTAATGGCCTTATTGCTGACAAGTAGTGGCTTTGCCTTGATAAAATATCTTTTTTTAATCAGTGGCCAAGCACTTCCGGGCCAAGACTATGTCCAAGCCATCGGCCTTAACACCCTTGTTGGTGGCCTTATGTTTGGGATTGGCATGGTGATAGCCAGTGGCTGTGCATCGGGCTTATTGATGCGCATTGGTGAAGGCTTTCAAATTCAAATGCTGACCCTAGTCTTTTTTTTCTTTGGTTATTTGTTGGCGAGCCTAAAGCTTAAATGGTGGCAGGAAAACTTTATCATCCTTCCTGAGGGTCTTTTTCTCCCCGACCTGTTGACTTGGCCGGGGGCAATTTTTGTCCAGCTGGCGGTGATCGGAGCCCTCTATCGTTTGGCCATAAAGTGGGAGAAAAGCCATGAAGATTGATTTAAAAAAAATTAATCAAAAATACTTTAAGAAGGCTTGGACCTATATGACGGGGGCTGTTTTATTGTCGCTTGTGCAGATCATAACTCTGGTCGTAACCGGCCAGCCTTGGGGAATCACAGGGGCCTTCACCTATTGGAGTGAGCGAGTGCTTGACACCCTAGTAGGCATCTCTTACACTGGCAGGGTCTGGTTTTTAGAAAACCCCATATCAGTCCGAAATATCGGCATCATTATGGGAGCTTTGGTATCAACACTCCTAGCCGCTCAATTTCGCTTTAAAAAGATCAAGTCAGGCAAGCAGCTTGGGGGCGCAATTATCGGCGGCTTTTTAATGGGTTATGGATCACGGATTGCATCAGGTTGCAATATCGGGGCCTTCTATAGTAGCATCTCATCGCTGTCCCTATCAGGTTGGGTCTTTGGCTTGGCTCTTTTGGGCGGCTCAATTATTGGGGGAAAATTATTGATAAAGTATTTTATCTGATAAAAATTTAGGACGATCACTTGGGAATTATGTTAAGATAAAGTGACAATTAGAAATGGTAAGGAAGTGATAATTCTTGCATATCGAATATTTGGAAAATTTTTATAAAGTCGCCACCGCTAAGAGTATCTCTAAGGTGGCAAAAGAGATTCATGTGTCTCAATCGGCTTTAAGTCAACAAATTTCAAAATTGGAAAATGATTTTAATGCAGTCTTGCTTGAGCGCAGCAATAAAGGGGTTGAGTTGACGGAAAAAGGAAAAATTGTCGTTCAATATGCTGAAAACATAGTTAGAACCTATAATATGATGGTCGAAAAATTAGAGCAAAGTGATAATAATATCAGAGATATTAAAATTGAAGCTTTTTGGACCATTGCCAATTATTCCCTGCCGTGTGTGATGTATAAGGTCAAAAAACGATTTCCACAAAATAATTATGAAATTAAATCCAATAAAGCACTGGAAATTGAAGATAATATCTTAAATAATATTTGTGATTTAGGGGTAATTTATGGAAAACCCAAAAGTCCTAAATTATCCTATTATAAAATTGGCATTGATAAACTGGTCTTAATTGCCATCGATGACTATCCGATCCCCGATCAGATCAAGCTGGAAGATTTAGCCCTTTACCCCTTGATTATGCTTAACGATAATATGGATTTAACGAAGATGATTTCTAAACGAATGCAGAAAATGGGAAAAGACCCCAAAGAACTTAATCTGATGTTTAAAAGTGATTCGGTTGAATCGGTAAAAGCTTCGGTATTGAATGAATTTGGGATTGGTTTTTTGCCCTATATCTCAATTAAGAAAGAATTATATAAAAAGCAACTTAAGATTATTGAAATTACCGATATGATTATCGAGTACGAGATGTATCTGATTTATGAAGAGACCATTAAAAACAAGGTTCTTAATGATTTTACCCGTTATTTTAAGGATATTGCCAGGAAAAGTTTGTGCTAAGACTTGGTTAAAACGATTTCCCAAACACCGTTGATCACTTCCTCTGAGCTGATCTGGTGGTTTTTAAATTTACTTGATAAAGACTCGAGAACACAGCTATGGTCGGTGATGATTTTAAGGCTTTGGCCTGTTTGAATTTTTTTTAGTTCTTTTTGAGTTTTAAGAATTGGAATGGGACAGATATCCCCAAGACAATCGATTACTTTCATAAGCGACCTCCTTAATTTTTTAATTAAAAGTATATCATAAATAATAAGGAAAAGATAAAGATATAATAGACAATATGAAATGGCATAGAAAAAGGGTGAAAAATGGAAATAAGCATTGTTGTCCCTGTATATAATAGTAGTCGGTCGATTGAAGAACTGGTTAAGCGAATTATTAGGGTACTGGAAGAAAAAAAAATAAAGTTTGAAATCATCCTTGTCGATGATTGCTCAAAGGATGATTCGCTAAGGGTCCTTGAGAAAATAAAAGAAGAGGATTCGCGGGTCCTTGTTTTGCCACTTGAAAAAAACCAAGGACAGCAAGCCGCTACAAAGCAAGGAATGGCCCTAGCTAAGGGTCAGGCGATTGTAACCATTGATGACGATTTAGAGCAGCAACCCGAAGATATTCCCAAACTAATTGATGAATTAAACAAGGGCTATGATGTCGTTTATGGGGTGATTAACCGTGAAAACTATCCCTTTTACCGTAAATGGGGCAGTCAGCTGGTCGATTTATTTTTCACCTATTTTTTAGATAAACCGGCAGAAATACGGGTTGGCTGTTTTCGTATTTTAAAGCGAAAAATTAGTGACCAGATTATTAAGGACCAGACCCCCTTTGTTTATATCACGGCCATTAGCTTAATCGTTACTAAGAATATTGGAAACGTCGGGGTGAGCCACCAAGACCGGCAATATGGGCGGTCAAATTATAATTTTAAAAAGCTAATAAAGCTTTTTTTTAACTTGTTTTATTATTATCGAAAGGCAATTTAAGATGCGAATACAAATTTTAGGTGGCGGAAACAACCAATTAAATGCCATTATCCGAGCAAAAGAAAAAGGCCATCAAGTGCTTTTATGCGATTATTATCAAGACCCACCAGGCCGAACCTATGCTGATTTCAACGAGCAGGTCAGCACCTTTGATGTCGAGGCCAATATAGCGGTGGCAAAAGCCTATCAAGTCGATGGCATTATGACCATTGGGACTGATCAGCCAGTTTATACAGTTGCTTGTGTAGCAGACAAACAAAAGCTAGCTCGGTTTTTAGATGTTGACACAGCCGCAGCAGTGACCAATAAAGAAAAGATGAAGATGGTTTTTGCAAAAGGGGGAATCCCGTCGCCTCGGCATCTTTTTATTGGTAAAGAGGCAGTGGAAGCCGATTTACAAGGCCTTCGTTTTCCAGTCGTGTTAAAACCAGTCGATAGCCAAGGACAAAGAGGGGTCTTTAAATTAAAGTCAGCCAAAGACGTGATTAGCCACCTTGACCAAAGCCTAAGTTTTTCCAGAGAGGCGATTGCCTTAGTGGAAGAGTACTATCAAAGTGATGAATTAACGGTATCGGCTTGGCTTAAGGATGGACGAGCCAGAATTTTGACCATTACCGACCGCCTAAGTATTAATATGGACAAGCATATCGGGATTTGCTATGCCCATGAATTTCCTTCAAAACATAGGGATTCCTATGACCAAATAAAAGATCTAATTGATGCCATTAGTCGGGCCTTTGCCATTAAAAATGGTCCCTTGTATGTGCAATTGTTGGTCGGTCAAGCGGGGATCTTAGTCAATGAAGTGGCCTGTCGCATCGGTGGGGCCTATGAAGATATTTTTATCCCTTATTTGACCGGTTTTGATATTTTAGATGCGGTCATTGATTATTCCTTAGGGCTTGTTCCATCGCTAGAAATGCATGATCCTTTAGATAAATGGGTATCGGTTCAATTATTTTTTGCTCGCCCCGGAAGGGTCAAGGACTTAAGCCCAATTGAGAGCCTTAAAAAGTGTCCCGGTGTTATCGGTGGCGGTTATAATATTAGCAAAGATCAAACGATTGAAAGCATTAATAATGCCACGGCCAGGGCTGGTTATTTGGTAATTACCGGAGACAGCCAAGAAGAGTTAAAAATAAATCGCAAGCGGGTCTTTAGCCAATTGAAAATTATGAATGAAAAGGGTGAAAATCTTTTGCTTAACTTTTAATAGAAATAAAAAGGGCAAAAATCTTTTGCTTAATTATTAATAGAAATAAAAAGGTCAAAATTTTTTGCTTAACCTTTAAGGACACGATTAAAAAATAAAAGAGGACTGAAAAATGAAAAAATTAGGAATTATCATTATTTGTTTATTTATGTTAACGGGCTGTGCGAGCGAAAAAAGCCAAACGGAGATTCGGATAGCCGAACAATATGGCATTGCCTATGCACCGGTTCAAATTATGCGTGATCAGAAATTTTTAGAAAAAAATGCCCCTGATGCCCAGGTCACTTGGGAGCAGATGGCAAACACGGCAGCCATCCGAGAAGCCATGATATCGGATCATCTGGATATCGGCTTTATGGCCATACCCCCTTTTTTAATTGGTTGGGATAATGGCATGGATTGGAAAATTGCCACTGGCCTTTCATCGGTCCCAGTCGGCTTAGTTGGCAACAAGGAAATCGGCTCATTAGCCGATATTGGCAGTGATGATCGGATCGCCCTTCCCCAACCGGGGAGTGTCCAGCATATTCTCCTAGCCATGGCCTGCCAAAAAGAATTTAATGATCCCCAGAAAATGGATAATCAACTGGTGACCTTGTCGCATCCTGATGGAATGAATGTCTTATTGGCGGGAAATGAAATAGCGGCCCACTTTACTTCGACTCCTTACTTGGAGTTGGAATTGGAAGATGAGAAAATGCACAAAATCCTCGATGGCAAAGAGGCTTTTGGCGGTGATTTTAGTTTTATCGTTGGCGTTAGCACTAGAACATTCCATGATGACTATCCCTTGCTCTATGAAAAATTTAATCAATCCTTAGCCCAAGCCATTGCCTTTATAGAGGAATCCCCCGAAGAGGCGGCTAGCATCTTGACAAATTATTACGATCTGCCCAAGGAAGAGATACTTGCTTATTTAAGTTCGCCAGGAGTCGTCTATGATACTGGGGTAAGGGGGACCCGGCAGTTTTCTGATTTTATGACCGAGACCAATTATTTAAATAAATCCTATGGCCAGGCGAGTGACATTTTCTGGGAAAACACCAAGCATGAAGACTAGGTCTTTGCTTAAAAAACCACGTTCAAAATACTTTTGGATTTTGATTATGCTAGTTGGCTGGGAACTAATTGCCCGCTTTTCAAGGGTGAGTCCCTTAGCCTTTCCCTCCTTAGAAGCCATTGGGGGCTCGCTTTTACAAGCGATAATGACTGGGGAAATTATTAATCAAATGTTATTTTCCTTAGGCTTAATTCTTTTAGGAATTGCTATTGGCTTAGTCCTAGCAGTCTTACTGGCGTCGCTTTCGGTGGTCAGTCCCTTGGTTGAGAGTTTTGTTGATACCTGTGTCTCGATTTTTCATCCCCTACCGGGAATTGCCCTCCTGCCCTTGATCATTCTTTGGATTGGGACTGGCAGTAAAGCGATTTTATTTGTCATCGTTCATTCGGTCTTATGGCCAATGATTTTAAATATGATTGCTGGTTTTAAAGCCATCCCCCTAATCTATAAAAAAGTTGCCCGTAATTATGAATTTAACTTAATTGAAATTATTTTTAAAATTTATATACCAGCAGCCCTGCCCTATTTGCTTGCCGGTCTTAAAATTGGCTGGGCCAGAGCGTGGCGGGCGACAATTAGTGCCGAAATGATCTTTGGGGCAACAGGCGGGATCGGGGGGATTGGTTGGTATATCTTTAATAAGCGAGTCTTTATGGATACGCCAGGAATTTTCGCCGGATTGGTAATGATTATTATCGTGGGAATTTTGGTTGAAGATTATATCTTTGCCAAGATTGAAAAGAATACCGTTAAAAAGTGGGGCCTATCATGAGTGAAATAATTACTATTTCTAATCTTTCAAAAGTCTATGAAAAGCGATCAATCCTTAAAAACATTGATCTCCAGATTGAAAAAGGCGAATTTATTTGCATCATTGGCCCATCAGGCTGTGGGAAAAGCACCTTGCTTAATTTAATTGGTGGTTTTTTAGAAAATGATGGGGGGTCAGTTAAGATTAAAGGCCAGGTCGTTGAAAAACCAAACCGCCAGTGTATTATGGTCTTTCAAGAATTTGATCAACTTTTCCCTTGGAAAACAGTTAAAAAAAATGTCGCTTTTCCCCTGCAAAAAAGTCATCATGCCAATAATAAGAAAGACATTGAAGCCTTAGCCAGACATTATTTAAAAATGGTTAAGCTAGAGGAGTTTTTGGATTTTTATCCCCACCAGCTATCCGGGGGAATGAAGCAACGCTGTGCTATTGCTCGGGCTTTGGTGACAACGCCGGAGGTTTTATTAATGGATGAACCCTTTGGAAGCCTCGATATTCAGACAAAAAAGGAACAGCAAGACATCTTATTGGCCATTTGGAAAAAAACCCAGACGACGATTTTATTTGTGACTCACGATGTCAGAGAAGCCCTTAATCTGGCTGACCGGATTATTATTCTCGGTGACGGTCAGCTTAAAAGCATTATTGATAACAAGGACAAAGACAAGTACGATCAAAAAATGACCCAGATTATTGGTTTTATGGCAAATTAGGCTATTTTACCTGATAAACAATAACCTGCCAGGGTTTTTGATCGATTAGGTCAGCCAGATTGGTCCCATAAGTTGAATTATTAAAGCGATCAACTTCCTGACATTCAGCCTTAAGAAAGGCCTTGATTTCTGGCAGGAGGTCATTTAAGTTGCCGTACATAACATTGTAGGAGGGACTATTAGCAACGATATAATCGAATTCATCGTAGTAGAAGATATAATCAATTTCCCTAGAATGGATATAGTCAGCAAAAGTTAGCTCTTGGTATTGGAGATAGTCGAGGTTACGATAAGCTAAAAGATTGCCATTTTCAAAGAAATACTCACTATTAAGATTAGCCAATACCCGGTCGTCCTTAGTGACCGACTTGGCGATGGCACCAAGATAGTCCTCGTAGCTATAGGCATAAGAGGGAATAAAAAAGATAGTGTTAAGGACAAGCATGAGAATTAAAAGGCTCAAGGCTTGTCTTTTTTTATTTAAATTTTGAAGCCATGAAACACTGAGTAAGTACATAAAGGGAAAAATAAAGATGATACTGGTGACATTAAAGCGACCAATAAGAAAGATGCCCAAATTAATCCCAAGAACCAAGACCAGCAGGGCGTTTACCTTAGAAAACCCTGCTTTAGGTGTTTTTTTAAAGAAAGAAAGAAGGCTGACTAAAAAGACCAAGGCGAATAAGAGCAATTGGAATTTAATTTGTGGTAGATAGTATTCAGAGCTGCGGCCCAGAAAAATATTTTTATAGAAATTTAAAAAGTCAGAGACTTTACTTAAGAATCCATTAAAGACTCCAAAATTTTTCCCATGCTCAAAATAATGAGAAAGATAAAATGGGTCCATAAATAGGCTAATTCCGACAAAAATAAGGGCAAAAAGAAAAATAATAGCGATTAAAATAAAAAGATTTTTTGAATGAATGCTGTTTTTATGGATATAAAAGAGATAGACCAGTCCAATTGCTATGGCAATGATAAAACTGTTCGGATGAACCCCGATAGAAAGGCCGATAATAAGACCAATTTTGATATCTTGGTAGTAATCATGATGATCAATCCCTTGGATTAACAAATAGCTTGAAAAAACAAGGGCAAATAAGATGATAATTTCCTGACGGGCCAAATGGCTGGCATAAAGGAATTGAAGATCGATTGAGACTAAAATCGTTGCAAACAAAGAAAGTTTATCACTTTTCAAGATGATTTTAGACAAGCGATAGAAAAGGAATAAGGTGGCAAGGGAAAAAAATAAGGATAATAAACGAAAAGAAAAAATACGGTAACCAAAAATTTTAATAAAAACGACTTGAAGAAGATGGAATAATAATTTAATGGCATGGGGGTTGCGGCCATAGACATCAAAAAAAGGTTCGGTCACGCTAATATCGCCAGACATTAAGATGTTTCGTGATAAGCCACTCAGCCAGGATTCATCAGAGTGGATATAGGGGAAAGCAGTAAGAAAAATAAGGTTGATTAAAAAGTAAAAACTAAGATAAAGAATAATCTGATTTTGGGGGTGGGTGATTTTTTTTATAAAGGTCATAAAAGGCTCCATTAGATAATTATTATAATCGAGTATACCATAAGCAAGAGCGACTTTATTAAAAATTTGGCTATTAGAATTTATAATACAGGATAATAAAGTTTAAGAACAAGCTTTAGAATTGTCTGTTATAATGTTGTTAAATAAATAATTAACAAACGGAGGAAAAGAAAATGTTAAAGAAAACACGTCTATTGGTATTGTTGGCTGTTTTATTATCGGTAGTGACCCTAAGTGCCTGCAACACAGGGACGACAGAGCCTACTGATGGGGCAGAAGAAGTACCAGAAACAGAACAAGGCACAGAAAGCTCAGCAGTAGAAGATGCAGCTAATGATTATTTTGCAAATATGAACGAAGATATTTACAAAATTAATCAAAAAGATTTTATCGATAAGGTAAAGGCTGGCGAAGAAATGACAATTCTTGATATCAGAAGTGCTGATTCCTACGCCGAAGGACATATTAAAGGAGCAGTTAGTCTACCATGGGGACCCGATCTTGGCAAAAGCCTAAGCAGTATCCCCGACGATAAGCCAGTAATGCTTTATTGTGTGACTGGACAAACAGCCGGTCAAACGGTTGCCCTTTTAAGTATGGCAGGCTTTGATGCAAAATCAGTTAACCTCGGTTGGGACCTTGGTATTAAAAAAGTTGAAGGTGTCGAAGAAGTCATTACGACTGAAGTTACTGAATTTGATCCAGCGACAATGACAGAAATCGATCCTGACCTTGAAGCAGCAATTATTGACTACTATGCTGGTCTTAAAGATGTCGCTGATACCGTTTATAAAAATTATAAAATTAGCGAAGAAGATGCTAAAGCAGCCCTCGATGCTAAGGATGAGTCAGTGGTCTTCTTAGATGTTAGAAAACCAGATGACTTTGCCGCCGGTCATATTGAAGGAGCTGTTAATATTCCCTTTGGAAAAGGTATGCAAGAAGAGTTTTCTAGCTTGCCAATGGATAAAACGATTATCGTTTACTGCTACACCGGTCAAACGGCTGGTCAAACAGTAGCAGGCCTAAGAATGCTTGGCTATGATGCCGTTTCTCTTAACTCAGGAACTGGCATGGATGCAACTGGAACAGCGGGTTGGGTTAATTTAGGCTACCCCTTAGTAACCGAATAATTATTAGGCATGCAGAAGTAATTGGATGATTAAAGAAAGTGACATTTTATAAAATGTCACTTTCTTGTGAGTTTAAATTAAACTTTTAAAAGGAGAAAAGGATGGATTTGACAAAAAGCCAAAAGATTCAACCACTTATCGGCTTAGGTCTTTTAGTTGCCATTGCGGTATTTGCAGCCTATAAAAGTATGCTTGACCAAGAATTGGCCTTATTTTTAATAACTGGTTTGGCACTGGGCTATATTCTAACCCGGGCACGATTTGGCTTTGCCGGTGGTGTCAAGCGGATTTATATAACCGGTGAAGGAAGCCTGAGTACAGCACTTCTGGTTATGTTTGCGATTTCAATGGTTATGGCAGCCGGGATTCAATGGGCGGCGGCTAGAAATGGAATGGATTTACCGGGGCTTAGCTCCGTCAAGTTTTTAAATATTACGGTGATGATTGGCGGTTTTATCTTTGGTATCGGGATGATGCTTGCGGGTGGTTGTGCCTCGGGAACCTTAAGTGACTTAGGCGAAGGAGAAGGCCATGCCTTAATTGGCATTACGACCTTTATCCTCGGATCCCTCCCTGGTATTGTCGTTCAGGATGCCCTTAATCAAACAGCGATTGGGAAAATTGGTATTCAATTATATTTACCCGATGTCTTTGGTTATGTCGGATCATTGGCTATTTCATTTCTGCTTCTTTTTATTTTATATATTATCGTTCGCAAGTATGAAGATTTCCGGAGAAAAGAAGGCTTTTATCAAGAAGTCGTCTATGAAGACCACGAATTACCAAGAGGCAAAAATAAAGATTTTAAATTGTTTTCTTATGACACCTTTCACCGCTTATTTGTCCAACGATGGAGTTTTATGGTCGGTGGGATTCTCCTAGCCATTGCCTTTGCCTTTATTTTGATTACAACTGGCCATAGCTGGGGTGTAACCGGACCCTTTGCCAGCTGGGGGATTGCCTTCTTACAAATGTTTGGCTTTGACTTTACGGCACCGGTTTTTGAACCCTATGTATGGACAGCTAACAATGGTATTCTGAATGATGCTGGGTCATTACGAAACTTTGGTATTGTTTTTGGGGCGATGATTGCTTTTCTTTTTGCCGGACGCTTATCAACCAAGTTTAATTTTACACTCCGAAATGTGTCATACTATCTTATTGGTGGATTTCTAATGGGTTTTGGGGCACGTCTAGGTGGTGGTTGTAATATTGGGGCATTGTTCTCAGGTATCGGTAACTTTTCAATATCAGGTTGGGGTTTCTTTATCGCCATAACCCTTGGCGGGATTGTCGGCTTGAAGTTATTTGCCGGTAAGGTGGATATTATCCCTCCCGATCGTCATTCAAAAGGGTAAAGGATTTTTAAAACGTTAATAAAATGATAGAAAATAAATCAAAGGAGAGAATAATGGGAAGAAAAGTATTAATAATTGGTGGTGTTGCAGGTGGTGCGTCTGTTGCGGCTAGGCTTCGACGCTTAGACGAATCAGCTCGGATTATCATGTTTGAAAAAGGGCCGGATGTTTCTTTTTCAAACTGCTGCTTACCCAATCATTTAAGCGGCATGATTGCCGAGAGTGAAGACCTGATCTTAATGGGACCACCGAGTTTTAAAGACCAATATAATATTGAAGCACGGGTCAATAATGAGGTTTTAGCCATTAATTCCGACGAGAAAACAATTGAAGTCCGCAATTTAATAACGGGCGAAGAATATATCGAATCTTATGATATCTTAGTCCTTTCACCAGGGGCAACACCAATTGTGCCACAAATAGAAGGCTATGACCGACCCAATGTCTTTACCATTAAAAATGTTGTTGATATCGATCGGTTAAATCGTTTTATTCAAAACGGGGTGAAGGACATTGTTGTCGTAGGCGGTGGCTTTATCGGGGTTGAAGTGGCTGAAAACCTAGTCCTGGCCAATAAAGGCTTTAAAGTAACCTTGATCGAAATGAGTGATCAAATTATGCGGACCTTTGACTATGATATGGCTCAAATTCTCCATAAGGAAATGATGGACAAGGGTGTTGATGTTATAGTAGGTGACGGCATTGCCAAGGTTGGCGATGGTTACGTCGAAGTGGCTTCTGGCAAACGAATCAATGCTCAAGCTGTCGTTATGGCCATTGGTGTCCGCCCAGGAACCCAACTCGCAAAAAAAGCCGATTTAAAAATTGGCGAAACGGGTGGAATTTTAGTTAATCATAATTATGAGACCAGTAAAAAAGATATTTACGCCGTTGGTGATGCTATTGAAGTCTTTAATCAATTAACCCGGTCTAAAATTCGTTTGGCCTTAGCTGGCCCGGCCCAAAGACAAGCCAGAGCAGCAGCTGGTCATATGTGTGGGATCCCCCATCGCAATACCGGCGTTATCGGGTCATCAGCCATAAAAGTCTTTGATATGAATGCAGCCTCAACCGGTTTAACCGAAAGGGAGGCCGAGAAAGATGGGATCCCTCACGATTCTGTTTACATTATCCCCGGTGATTATGTCGGGATTATGCCGGGAAGTAGTCCGATCTTCTTAAAACTCGTTTTTGAAGAACCAACCGGACGAATCCTTGGAGCCCAAGCTATTAGTAAGGGAGATTCTGTTAAACGAATCGATGTCTTAGCAACCATGGTTATGTTAGGTGGAACCCTTGAGGATTTAAAAGAATTAGAACTTTGCTATGCACCAGCCTTTTCTACTGCCAAAGACCCGGTTAACTTTGCCGCTCTTGTTGGTTTAAATATTCTTAACCGAGAATATAAACAGGTTCCGGTGACCATGGTCCGTGAATTGGTGGAAAATGATGCCTTTATCATCGATGCCCGTGAACCCCATGAGTATGAAAAATCGCACCTGCTCAATTCTGTTAATATTCCACTTAGCGAATTTAGGGACCGTCTTGATGAAATTCCCAAAGACCAACCGGTTTATATCCATTGCCGAAGCGGCCAGCGCAGTTACAATATGGTCCGGGCACTGGGCCAATTAGGTTTTGATAATATTTATAATATTTCTGGATCATTCCTAGGGGTGTGTTATTATGAGTATTTCAATGATCAAACGACGGATCGAAAAGCAATTGTTACCGATTATAATTTTGAATAAAGAAAAAGTATAAGTAGTAATAGAGAGGGGGGCGCAGATAAAGAGAATCGATAATGATCGATGTCCTTTTTATCTAGCCTCTCTTTTGACCGTTAATAAACATTTAATTGAAGAGTGATCTTCTCCATGATAAGATAGAGAAAAAGGAGCATTGATGCTAGCAGATAAGAAAAAAAATAGTTTAAATAATCGAATATTGACCATTGGCACATGGAGTGGGATTATTTTACTATGGTTTATTATTACTAAGTTTGAGATTGTCTCACCATTGATTGTTCCCTCGCCTTTAATGGTTTATCAAACCTTTGTAAGTATTCTTCAAAATGGCTACAATGGGCTAAGCCTATGGTCACATCTTGGCATTAGTTTTTACCGCTTGATCGTGGCTTCACTATTGGCGATTATTACGGCAATTCCCCTTGGCTTATTAAGTGGCTACTTTGAAAAAGTACGAGCCATCGTTGATTCAATTGTCCAATTTTACCGGCCCCTACCCCCACTTGCTTATTACGTTGTCCTTATTTTATGGCTAGGCATTGATGAATCCTCTAAAATTACCCTCCTTTATTTAGCAGCCTTTGCCCCGATTTATGTTTCTTGCGTATCGGCGGTCAATAATATTAACCAGGATTATATCCTTAGTGCAAAATCATTGGGGGCTGACCAACGGGAGGTTTTTTTAAACATTGTTATGCCAGCCTGTCTGCCGGATATTTTTACCAGCATCCGAACGGCTATTGGGATTGCCTATACAACCTTGGTGTCAGCTGAAATGGTCGCAGCCTCATCGGGCATTGGCTGGATGGTCATTGACGCATCGCGCTATTTAAAAAGTAGCGTGATCTTTGTCGGTATTATTGTGATGGGCATTACCGGTGTATTGATTGACTTAAGTTTACGAATGATGGAAAATAAAATTGTATTTTGGAAAGGATACCAATAGGTGACAAGATGAATAAAATAATCAAGAAAATAATTCTGGCAGTGGTCATGGTCTTACTGCTAAGCCCCTTAGTCGGCTGTCAAAGCGAAAAAGCAGATGGTGATTTTGATGGTGATTTACCCCAAGTAATAAATATTGGCTATTTACGGGTCCCCAATGATGAAATGGTCGCTAAGACAATGGGAATATTTGATGATTACTTTAGCAAAAAAGGAATAGAATGTAATTTTGTTGTTTTTGATTCTGGAGTTGATGCCAATAAGGCCTTGGCCTCAAATTCTATCGACTTTGCCACCATGGGTAATACTAACGGAATTATAGCCTTTTCCCGTGGCTTAGATGTTGAGCTGATCTGGATTCACGAGGTCCTTGGTCAGATTGAGGGCCTAGCCGTTAAAAACGGTTCAAACATTAATAGTGCCGAGGATTTAAGGGGAAAAAGAATAGCCACGCCCTTTGCCAGCACTTCTCATTATAGCCTTCTTAATTATTTAAAAAATGCGGGGATTGAAGAGGATGTCGAGCTTCTCGATATGCTTACAGCCGATATTGTCGCAGCTTGGGAGCGAGGCGATATTGAAGCAGCCTATACCTGGCAGCCAACCCTCGGCCAATTGTTAGAAAATGGCAGAACCCTTGTCAATTCCGAGGAGATGGCTAAAAAAGGCAACCTAACGGCCAATGTATGTTTGGTTCGTAAAGGCTTTTCAAAGGACTATCCAGAAGTGGTTGCCGATTTTATAAGGGTCTTAAGTGAAGGTGGCGATGCCTACCGAAATAATCCTCAGGAAAGTGCCCAAGCCGTTGCCAAAGAACTGGAGATTACTAAAGAAGAGGCCTTGATCCAGATGGAAGGGTCAAGATGGCTGACACCTAAAGAGATGGTCTCAAGTGACTTTATGGGAAGCTCAACTCAGGCCGGGGCCTTTTCCAATGTGATGAAAGACACCGCTGATTTTTTAGCAGGCGAAAAGTCAATTGATTTTGTTCCGACCCAAGAAGAGTTTGATGCCTTTATTAATCCCACCTACATTGAAATGACACTGGAAAATTGAGTGAAAAGCAGATGAATGATCAATGTTTAATTGAAATTAAAGATTTAAGTGTCACTTATTCGTCAAACAATGAACCATTAAAGGCCATCCATGATATTGACTTAAACATCTACAAGGGCGATTTTATCTGTGTCCTTGGCCCATCAGGTTGTGGGAAATCGACCTTGTTAAAGGTGCTAGCCGGATTTTTAAAGCAAACAGAAGGAACACTTTTAATGAAGGGAAAAGAAATTGAAGGGCCAGACTGGAATCGCGGGGTGGTTTTTCAATCGGCATCCTTGTATCCATGGATGAATGTCCGTAAGAATGTCGAGTTTGGTCCTAAAATGAAGGGCTTGGCCAAGGCCGAAATTACTCAAATTGCCAGTCATTACTTGGAAGAAGTCCACCTGTTAAAATTTGAAGACCAGGCCACCTTTGAGTTATCCGGAGGGATGAAACAGCGAGTAGCCCTAGCCCGAGTCTTAGCCAATGAACCAGAAGTGATGCTGATGGATGAGCCCTTTGGGGCCCTAGATGCCTTAACCCGGATTCACATGCAAAAATTAGTCCGAGACATCTGGCAACGAAACCACAACACTATTTTTATGATCACCCACGATGTTGACGAGGCCCTATCGCTAGGGACCCGAGCCATTGTCATGTCAAAAAGCCCCGGCACCATTATTAAAGAATTAAAGTTGGATTTTTATGAAAAGGCCATTGATGCCAGGACCGGTCGTGTCCATATCGATGACGAATACATTAAGATGAAAGAAGAGATTTTGGATCTTATTGACATTTAAGTAAATAAAATGAAGATGACAAAATTAAGTCTTGTGAGGATTGTTTATGATACCTTTTAATAAGCCCCTTTTTTTAGGCAAAGAAATGGACTATATCCACCAGGCCGCAGCCATTAATCATCGCATTAGTGGCGACGGCCTTTATACAAAAGCCTGTGCTGATTGGCTTAAAGCAAAGGGTGGGGTAGAAAAGGCCCTCCTGACCACTTCCGGAACCCATGCCTTAGAGATGGCCGCCCTACTTTGCAATATTAAAGCGGGCGATGAAGTAATTATGCCTTCTTACACCTTTGTATCAACGGCCAATGCCTTTGTTTTAAGGGGGGCAAAAATTATCTTTGTTGATATCAGACCAGATACCATGAATATTGATGAAAATTTAATTGAAGCGGCCATTACACCGAAAAGCCGGGTTCTTGTCCCGGTTCACTATGGGGGTGTAAGCTGTGAGATGGATAAAATCATGGCCATTGCCCAAAAACACCACTTAATCGTGGTTGAAGATGCGGCCCAAGGCCTGATGGCCACCTATAAAAATAAGCCCCTGGGTGGGATTGGCCACTTGGGGGCCTATAGCTTTCATGAATCGAAGAACTATTCAATGGGAGAGGGCGGGGCTCTTTTAATGAGAGACTCGCAATTTATTGAACGAGCCGAGATTATTAGAGAAAAGGGGACCGATCGGAGTCAGTTTTTATCGGGAAAACGCGATAAATATTCTTGGGTTGATTTGGGATCGTCTTATTTACCCAGTGAACTCAACGCCGCCTATCTTTATGCCCACCTTGAAGAGGCCGATACGATAACAACAAAACGCCAGGCTTTGTGGGATGATTATTTTAATTTGCTTAAGCCTTTAGAAGACCAAGGGAAAATAAGCCGACCATCGATTCCCAAGGAGTGCCAGCACAATGGCCATCTTTTTTATATTAAGGTCAAGGATTTTTTTGAGCGTGACCAATTAATTGCTCATTTAAAAGCCCATAACATTTTAGCGGTTTTTCATTATATTCCCCTTCACAGCTCAAAGGCTGGCTTAAAATTTGGCCAATTTAAGGGAGCCGATCGGTATACGACCAAAGAAAGCCAGCGACTTTTAAGGCTGCCCTTATTTTATGATTTAAGCCATGATGAAGTGTTAAAAATCGTCGAAAAAATTTATGATTTTTATAAAAAATAAGAAGCCTTGTCTTCTTATTTTTTCGTGTGGCAATTACAGCTATAGGCTAGTTAAGCCCCAAACGTTTGCGAATATGGGTCCTTGCTTCACCAATTAGATAAAGGGAACCAACAAAGACATTGACCTCATCGGATGCTGATAAATCAATGGCATCGACGGCTTCTTTTATGGACGCATGGAAGGTGACGGTTTTTTGATAATCTTTTTTAATCAGTTGGGCCATTTTAGCAGCTGACATAGCCCGGTCGCTATTGGGGCTTAAGGTGTGGATGGTCCTTGCTATCGGCAGGAGATAAGACAA
Source organism: uncultured Lachnospiraceae bacterium (assembly GCA_964545675.1). Lineage (GTDB taxonomy): Bacteria > Bacillota > Clostridia > Eubacteriales > Eubacteriaceae > Acetobacterium. Next base: position 63,939 of record CAZJGM010000001.1, read on the forward strand.
AGAAGCCTTAATATCCTTATCAGCCAACATACCAAAATAAAGATTAATTGCCTGCTGGCCAAAATAATCTTTAATATTATCGACAAAAGCTTCAATTCCGTCACGGTTATGGGCCCCATCAATTAAGATAATCGGCGATTCAGAAAGAATTTCAAAACGCCCGGCAAAGGTCGTGTTAGCAAGGGCCCGTGTGATCTGGTCAGTGCTGATTAAAAAGCCCTTTTGCTTAAGGATATAAATTACTTCAAGGGCAGTTAGGCAATTAAGACTTTGGTGGCGGCCTAAAAGCTTAAGGTCAAAGGCTTTTAGGGATAAACGATCGCCTTGGTATTTAAGGCGTTGAAAATGATGGTTTTGTGAGATAATTTTAATATCAAGCGGGTTAACCAAGGTGGTTGGAGCATTTTTTAACTGGGCGTAATCCTTGATCACCTTTAGGGCCTCAGCTTTTTGGGGATAGATAACAACCGGTCGGCCTTCTTTAATAATGGCTGCTTTTTCAAAGGCGATGGCCGCTAAGGTATTACCTAAATAATCAGTATGATCAAGGCCAATTCCCATAATTACAACGGCTAAGGGATTGGTAATAATATTGGTCGCATCAAGGCGGCCACCCATGCCCACTTCGAGGACAACACAGTCAACTTTTTGTTCAAAAAAATAACGGAAGCCCACGGCTGTGACCAGTTCAAATTCTGTCGGATGGGGATAGCCTTGGTCAAGCAAATGATCAACGTGTTTTTTAACAAAGGTCGTCGCCGAGACCAAGCCGGCATCATCAATCGGCTGATTATCAATTTGAATGCGTTCATTAAAGTTTTCTAAAAAAGGCGAGGTAAAGAGCCCTGTTTTATAAGCAGCTTCTGTTAAAATTGTGGCGATCATCGTCGAAGTTGACCCCTTGCCATTGGTACCAGCAAGGTGGATAAATTTCAAGTGGTCTTGGGGATTAGCCATGGCCTCAAGAAGACGGGTCATGCTCTCTAGGCCGAGGCGGGTTCCAAATTTATGGCTTGATTCGATATAATTAATGGCAGCAGCGGCGTTCATTTAAGCCTCCTTAAGGGGAGAATAGTCCGTGATTCAGTGATGATATAATCGACCGGTTGATCATGGGCTTGGATGGGAATTTTAGCAAAGATAAAGTCCTCCCGAGCTAGGGCAAGAGTCGGACAGTCCTTAGGGATTGTTTGCAAAAAGCGATCGTAATAGCCGCCACCAAAACCGAGCCGGTGGCCTTTTTCAGTAAAGGCACAACCGGGAACGATAATCAAATCAAGGATCTTTGGGTCAACGATGTTAAGGCGGTCTTGACGGACTTCTAAAAGACCAAAATGACTAGCTTCTAAATCATCGGGGAAATTTTTAATGGTTGAGAGTATCAGGCTATGGTCCTTGCGATTACAAATAGGAACAATAACATCTTTGCCGTCGCTAAGGGCTTTTTGAATGAGGCCGTAGCTATTGATTTCCCGATCAAAACTGACGTAGACCATTAAATGCTGGGCTTGTTGATAGAAGTCACTTGCCAAAAAGTGCTTAACGATGATAGCATCGATAGGGGCCGAATAAATATCCCGACGGCGTTTAAGGATCTGTTGACGAAATAATTTTTTGTCCATTTTATCTTCTCCATTATTAATTGATAGTCTAAATAAATTAAGTTTGCTATAATAAAGTTATTATATCATAAAGGTGTCGTTTCTTTAGCAATCAATTTAGCAGCTAATTAAGAGAAGGTTTTTGGCAAAATTAAACTTGAAAAATTTATAAAGAGGGTTATACTAAAGAAGAATCTAAAAAAGTAGGAGAAAAAAATGAAGCGATTATTAATTGCCTGTGAGACCTTGCGCAATGAGCTTGAATTAGCATTAGAAAATACAAATGAAAAAATTGAGGTCGCTTGGATGCCTAATCGTCTTCATGAAAGACCCGAACGCTTGAATAGGGCCCTTCAAGAGAAAATTAATGAGGTCGAAGCTGACTATGACACCTTGCTGTTTGCCTATGGCAAGTGTGGTAATGGCTTAGTTGGCCTTAAGAGTGACAAAGCAACAATGGTGATTCCACAATTTGAAGATTGCATAGCCATCTTATTGGCCCATAAATGCCAGCTTGGCCAGATTCGCACAAACACTTATTTTTTAACACCGGGTTGGCTTAAAGGGGAAAAATCATTGGAAGTTGAATATCAAGCGATCATGGCCAAATATGGTGAGAAAAAAACGAAAAAAATTTATGAAATTATGTTTAAAAGTTATCAAAAATTAATGCTGATTGATACCAAAGCCTATCAAATAGAGCCTTGGTTAGACCGGGTTAATCAAATTGGCCAAATTCTGGGACTTGATGTGGTTATCGATGATGGCAATATCACAATCCTTGAAAAGTTACTTAAGGGTGATTGGGACCACGGTTTTTGCCTTATTCCGCCGGGGAAAATGACCACCCATGATGATTTTTATCAGCTAGCCAGCAAAGAGGGTGTGATGGCTTGAAGACTTTAAGAGAACCAATAAATGCCCTAACGCATTTGCTTGCCTTGGCCTTATCATTGGTGGGGATTATCTTAATGTTTGCCAAGCTGGTCATAACAAATAACCTTAATATCCTGACCATTAGCTCAATTATCGCCTTTGGGGCAGGCTTAATTAGCCTTTATTTATCGAGTTTCTTATACCATTCAAAAATAGGAAGTAAGAATGAGATTACCCACCTTAAAAAATTGGACCATGCCATGATTTTTATCTTGATAGCCGGAACCTATACCCCTTTTTCCCTTCTTTGTTTAAGCGGCAACCAGCGCCTAGCCATGATGATCGGGGTTTGGTCAGTGGCCATTATCGGCATTATCTTAAAAGTAAAGTGGGTCTTTATGCCACGGTGGCTGGGGACGGCCTTGTATATTTTTCTGGGTTGGTTTGCCCTTTTTGTGATCCAGCCTCTTTACTTGGCCTTGCCAAGAGCGGGATTTTTTCTCTTAGTTGGTGGGGGAATCATGTATACGATTGGGGGCGTGATTTATGGCCTTAAGAAACCAAACATTTCAAAAAATTTTGGCTTTCATGAATTGTTTCATATCTTTGTCATCCTCGGGTCTTTTTGCCATTTTCTCTGTATTTTAGTCTATTTGCTCTAGTGATTTAAAAAAAGCAAGGAAAATAAAAAAGATGGTTGAAATTTTCCTAAAAAAGGGTAAAATAAAGTGTGGTGGATCACTGCAAAAAAAAAACTTATTTTTTGCAGTGATTTTTTAATTGAAAGAAAAATAATATAAAAAATAATGATTGAAGTAAAAAGAAG
>CAZJGM010000002.1:0-57820 GCA_964545675.1 uncultured Lachnospiraceae bacterium
CATTAACAGGAGCTAGCTTAATTTGAACCGGCCATTGCCTTAACTCCGATGCTGGTCCCTCTTTTTCAACCGCAACAGGAGCGTCACTCGCCCGCTCAATCACTTTTGACGATGAGCCGGGGCAGCCACAATCGAGCGGCTCTAAACAATCTTGGCCTACTCCGATACTTTTGGCCTGACTTCCCGGGCATCCTGTTTTTTTATTGGCTGCCATATTAGCAAGAACAGCTGCCTCATCATAAGCGTCTGCTTCTCGTTCAATAAAAGAGATGGCACCAGTCGGACAGCTTGGCAAACAATCACCTAAGCCATCACAATAATCATCCCGAAGTAACTTTGCCACCCCATCGACCATTCCAATGGCTCCTTCGTGGCACGCTTCAACGCAAAGACCACAACCATTGCATTTTTCTTCATCAATTGTAATTATTTGTCGTATCATATTTTCTCCCAACTTGATTTCTTGTCCTTATTCTACTATAATAACTATAAAAGTACTGTTGCATTTGCAACAGAAAGGAAAAAGAAATGGATTATATTGATATTTTAAGAAAAGTTAAATTATTTGACGGCATCCATGAAGACCTTCCCTCCCTCCTGCAATGCTTAGGCAGTGAGCAAAAAAGTTATGACCGTGGTGAAATCATTTTAATGGCTGGCCAAGCAGTTTCGGCTATCGGCGTTGTTTTAAAAGGTGAAATTCAAATTATTCAAGAAGATTTTAATGGCAATCGGTCAATTTTAACCGAATTAGGGCCGACTCATATTTTTGCTGAGGCCTTTGCCTCGGCCGATATTTTAGAAAGCCCTGTTACCATCCTCGCCAAAACAAAGTCTCATATTATGTTTCTTGGCGTTAATCGAATTATAACCACCTGCCCATCAAGTTGTTCCTTTCACAATCGCCTGATTCAAAATCTTCTTAAGATCTTAGCCCGTAAAAACATCTTACTTAGCAATAAAAACCGGCTTTTATCGCAACGGTCAATTCGCGAAAAAGTCCTTGCTTATTTATCCGTACAGGCTGAAAAAAATAATTCAAACACTTTTGAGATTTCCTTTAACCGCAATGAATTAGCCGATTTTCTCTGTGTTGACCGAAGTGCCCTGTCTCGGGTCCTCTCCCAGCTTCAAAATGAAAAAATTCTGACCGTCAACCACAAACACTTTATCCTCCATTAACTAATAACAGCGTCCATCTCTTTAAAGAAATGAACGCTGCCTCTGCAATTAATCGTCAATTAAATTCATAAATTCTTCATAACCGGCCGCTTTCATTTCTTCAAGCGGTATAAAACGAAGTGAGGCACTGTTGATACAATAACGAAGACCACCCTTATCCCGAGGGCCATCAGTAAAGACATGACCCAAGTGGGCATCACCCCTTTGGCTTCTAACCTCAACCCGGCGCATGCCAAAGCGATGGTCCGATTTTTCAATCACTAAGTTTTTATCAATCGGTTTTGTAAAACTTGGCCAGCCACAACCCGATTCAAATTTATCAGTCGATGAAAATAAGGGTTCACCACTTGTAATATCAACATAGATCCCTTTATCCATCTTATCATGGTAGGGATTTTTAAAGGGCGGCTCAGTTGCGTTTTCTTGGGTTACCGCAAATTGCTCTGCTGTTAATTCTTTCTTTAAGACATCCTTTGATTTTTTTTGATAGTTCATTTTACACCTTTTCTTTTTATTATTACCCAAATTTATTTTATTTATTCATCTTGGTCTAATAATTTAGCCAAACCCTCTTTGTGGTTAACTGGGGGTTTACATCCAGTATTGGTGCATAGGTAAGCAGTCGCTTGGTCCTCTACTTGTTTTAAATTTTTCAATAGGGGGTTAATATTAATAAAATCACGATCACTTTTATTTAATAATATAAAGGAAAAAGGCTTAAAGTACTGGTTAATTTCTTCGATCATTTGGTCAATTTCTGGGTCATCTAAAGCTCCAACTAAAACAATTTCATCTTTGCCAAAGTCTCGCATCATTTTTGCCACTAGCATCATTAAGCAGGCCATGGGGGCTTGATTAATTTTACTGCCAAAATAAGTCAGCATGCTTTCAGCTTTTTTAATATAATCTTTTCGATTACCAATTTTACCAAGCTTGATTAAGGAAAATAAAATAATCGCATTACTCGACGGCAGGGCTCCATCAAAAATTTCCTTTGGTTTTGAAATCAGGCGTTCATTTTCTTTTCCATAAAAATAAAAACCCTTATGGCCCTCATCATGACCAAATTCATTAATGATTTTTTCCATTTTAATAAAGGCTTTTTCCATATAAGCCGTGTCAAAGGTGGCTTCATATAATTCGATATAGGCCCAAAGGACATAAGCATAATCATTTAGATAGGCAAAATACTTTGTTTCTCCTTTTCGATACCGGGCCTTTAAGCGGCCAAAATCATCGGTAAGCTTTGTTTCAATAAAACGCATGGCCGCTTTGCCATGACCGATATAGGTGTCATTATTAAAAACACGTCCGGCTTTAGCTAAAGCAACAATCACCAAGGCATTCCAAGCGGTTAAAATCTTATCATCTTTATGGGGATGGACACGTTTGTTACGGTTTTCAAAAAGGATTTTTAATACCCCTTCGAGGTTTTCCTTTGTGACAGGGTCTTTTTCCAACTGATCGATATCGGTAGATAAAAGATTCATAATATTCTGCCCCTGAAAGCTTCCAAATTTATCCATCGGGTAATAGTCAAATAAAAGACTGGCCTGGTCCGGCTCGAGAATTTTTGCTACTTTTTGTTTGGACCAAGTATAAAACTTCCCCTCAATCCCCTCAGAATCGGCATCCTCAGCCGAATAAAAACCACCTTCTAAAGATTTCATATCGCGAATCAAATAGGAAATTACCTTTTGAGCAATTTCTTTATAAGTAGCCTTTTTGGTAATTTGATAAGCTTCTGTATAAGCAATCGTTAAAAGGGCATTATCGTAAAGCATTTTTTCAAAATGAGGCAGATACCATTTTTCATCAGTTGAATACCTTGAAAAACCATAACCAACATGGTCAAAAATCCCTCCCTTATACATTTGGCTAAGGGTTTTTTCAACCATCTCCATGGCAAAATCATCCTTTGTTAGCTGATAGTAACGCATCAGAAAAAACAAAATATGGGGTGCTGGAAATTTCGGTGCCTTGCTAAAACCACCATTAACAGGATCATATTTTTCTTTAAGCCAGTGATAGGCTTCTTCTAAACTATCATCCTTTATCATTTCCGATTTATAAGATTTTTCCAAATCATTGAGCAGACGAGTGATCCGCTGGGCCGAATGAATTAGCTCTTCACGTTTTTCTTCCCATTGCAATGTGATTCCCTTTAATACATCGAGTAAACCAATTTGTCCATTTCTGGAATTTTTAGGATAATAGGTGCCCGCATAAAAAGGTTTCTGGTCAGCCGTCAAAAAAACATTAAGGGGCCAACCCCCTTGGCCAGTACTCATTTGGGCAAAGGTCGTGTAGATCTGATCGATATCCGGTCGTTCCTCCCGATCGACTTTAATACTGATAAAATGCTTATTTAATAATTCTGCTACTTCTGGGTCATCAAAGGACTCTTTCTCCATTACATGACACCAGTGGCAGCTGCTATAGCCAATCGAAAGAAAGACTGGCTTGTTCTCATCTTTGGCTTTTTCAAAAGCTTCCTGATTCCAAGGATGCCACTTGATGGGATTATAGGCATGTTGGAGCAAATAGGGGCTTTTTTCAAAAATTAGTAAATTTGATTTTTTTTCGCTTGTCGTTGTTCTCACACAATTCTCCCTTAATCGTTCTTCTAAGTATCAAGATCAATTAATCTTTTTTCTAAACGCTGATTAATAAAGCGATAAAGTATTTTTCCTGCTAAAGCATTTAATAAGATAAAACTTAAGTAGCCCAAATAATCATTGATGAAATAACCGACTAGAAAACTAATGCCCCCGATTAATCCAATAAAAAAGCTCCCCGCAAAAAGAACAATGACCACATTTAAATTATTTTTAACAGCTTTTTGAGGATTATCCCAATTGAGAAGAGGGCGATTCATATCGATTAATAAGCCAAATAATAAAATAGGCAAACTGGCAATTAAGCCTAAACTAATTGAAATAAAAACCGTACTAAAATTTAACGGCAGGTAAGCAACCACCACAACCAAGGTGATTACCATCCCTAAAGCTTGAATCAAGATCCCTGTAAGGGATCGGCCAATGACTTGATCTTTGGCTGAAACTGGAATAATCCGGGTCAGCCAAGAGGCTTTTCCTTCTCTTGAAAAACTAGTTGCTGTTGTCGCCGAGCTAGTCGCAAAGAAAGCAAAAAAACCGATCAATATATAATTAAAAATAAACGTATTCTCCTGATAAAAAGCCCTTAACTGGATAAAATCCTCAGTCCCAATGCCACTAAAAGATAATGATAAGACGAGGATTAATGGCACAATAATCACGACAGAAACATTGTTAAAAAGAAAAATCGGCGTTTGGGTGATGATTTTAAAATCCATCAAAAAAACTGATAAGCAAGCGGGATTTTTGCGGTTAAATAATTTCTTTTGTCTTTCCCCAGATAAGCTTTTTCCTTTTTTTGAATGACTAGCGGCAATTAAACTCCTTAAATAGAATTTTTTTCCAATAAGCTCTAATAACCCTACCGACAAAAAGCTTAAAAACATTAGCAAAAAAATCCAGATAAGAGACATAAGGCTAATCTGATTAAGGCTAAGTCTCACCAATATCGTCGTCGGCATGATATAGCTAAGATTATTTAAAAAGACTTGGTTATTTTGAAGAACATCTTTTAAGAAATTTTGTAATTCCATTCCTTCTAAGCCAGCCAGCTGAGAGCTTAAAGAAAATTGAAAGGCAAAAATGCCAATTAAGAGGATAAAGGAAAAGACAATCTGTATAACATCTTTTCGCCCCCTAGCCCTACCTTTCATTACCAGCATAATGACCCCTGTAATAAGTGCCAATGGAATAATTGGCAAGCAAAGAAAAACGAGGGCCGACAAAAGGATATAAATCAAACCCATGCTTTGGCCAAGGCCATAGATAATTAATACTGGTAAAAAGGCAAAGGCAGTAAAAATATAATTTGGAAAAAGGACAACCCCGAATTTTGCCAAAATTATTTTTTCAGCCGATAAGGGTAGGGGCAATAATTCTTCGACATTTTTAGAAAAATAAAACTCACCTATAATCTGCATAATGCCAAAAACAATAATTACCATCGTCGTAGCCATAAAGCCGAGACTTAAAAAAACTGCTGACTGATCCAGGTAAGAAAGACTTACGTATAATGCCGTCACGAGGGAAAGATAAATTATATAAGTCGGTAATAAGGCCATGGCCACCAAGAGAATCAGGCCTAGCTGCTTAAAAAAAGCTTTTTTATGGTGTTTTTGATTGTAGCGAAACTGAGACATTCCCCAAGACTCATCGATCAATAATTTCGTTAACTTAAAGCACTCTTTCATCCCTCTGTCAACTCCAAGAATATTTGCTCTAAGGACTCTTGGCTACCGGCCTTTTGTCGCAATTCCTCCATGGTCCCAATTTCAATTAATTTTCCCTTGTTAATAATGGCGATCCGGTCGCATAATTTTTCCGCCACTTCTAAAACGTGCGTTGAAAAAAACACAGACTTTCCCCGGCTACAACGTTCACGCATAATTTTTTTGAGTTCAAAAGATGATTTAGGATCAAGACCAACCATGGGCTCATCGAGGATAAAGAGATTGGGATCATGAACTAATGCCCCAACTAATGCCAATTTTTGTTTCATACCATGGGAAAAAGATCCAATCGGATCGTTGATGGCTTTTTTAATCTCAAAAAGATTGAGGTAATTTTCGATTAATTGTTCCCTAACATCAACCGCCACCTGATAGACATCGGTCATAAACTTTAAATAGTCGATCGCCTTTATCTTTTCAAATAAAACCGGGCTATCGGGGACATACGAAAATTGTCTTTTCGCCGCAATGATATCAACTTGATTATCGATGCCATTTATTAAAACCCTTCCTTTATCGGGCTTTAATAAATTAACAATCATCTTAATGGTCGTGGTTTTACCAGCCCCATTGGGCCCAACAAAACCAAAGATTTCGCCTGATTTTACCTCAAAATTGAGTTGATCAACGGCTTTTATTTCTTGATCACCATAAGCTTTTGAAAGATTCTCCAGTTTAAGCATGGCTAGCTCCTTTTTTATTTGCTTCTTTTATTTTTCCAATTCCTGAACAGCCAAGAGTAAATCAGCAATCCCTGTAAACCAATTCTTGATCATGTGGCGCATCAGGCCAACTTGTTCAGCCTTGGCCATTAAACCAAGAATCGGAATTTCTGATCCAAAGGCAGCCCCAATTTCGGCCCAGGCATCACAGCCAGATGGTCCTAGATAAATGACCAAATCGGCTGATCTTACTGATCCCACACAAAAATCAAAGACCCGCTTGCCTTCACTTGATTCAATAAAATGGGTCAATTCCTTTTGTGATAAAAAGGCTTCTTCTGGTCGTCCTTCCCGAATCCAAGATAAAATCTCATGACCACGGTCTTCTAAAAGACTGGTTAACATTTCAACGGCATGTTGGTGTTTCCAAGATGCGGCAATATATATTCTCATAATTCCTCCAAGTTCCTTTTTAAAATTATCTCTATTCTATCATTTTTTTAGTCTTTCAACCATTCTTTAGGCATAAAAAAACCATTCAAAATTTTAAATTATTTAGAATGGTTTTCTTTTCTTACAATATCCATAGCCGCCACTGCCTGGTCTACTTTGATTCGATAAATCATTTTGGCATGGGGGGTGGCTTCAATAGGCTGATCTTGGTCATCCCAAATCTCTTCGACCTTTTGAATAAAGAAGCCCTCAGTCGGACTCATGATTTCAATGTCATCACCACTTTTAATCTTATTGCGCTGCTCGATTGTCGCCCGCTTGCTTATCGGATCATAAGCAAGGACAATCCCGACAAAATCATAGTTTCTAGTATAAGAGCTAGACCCATAATTTTGGTCAGAGGCCTTAGTTGGTCCATCAAAAAAACCAGTCGTATAACGGCGATGGCTGACTTTTATAAGTTCTTTATAAAGACCATCATCAACTTTTTTTATTTGCGGCTGGTCAAAGGCTCCATCAATCGCCCGCCGGTAGGCCGAAACCACCGTTGCCACATAGTAGAGGCTCTTCATTCGTCCTTCAATTTTAAAACTATCTACCCCTGCTTCTAAAAGCTGGGGGATCTGTTTGATTAGACAAAGGTCTTTAGAGTTAAAGATAAAGGACCCTGATTGATCTTCTTCCATGCCAAAGGCTTGATCAGGTCTTGTCTCTTCGACTAAATGATATTTCCACCGACAAGGCTGGGCACAATCCCCTTGGTTAGCGTTACGGCCAGTCATATAGTGACTAAGCAGGCACCGACCAGAATAGGCTATACACATGGCCCCGTGAACAAAGATCTCAATTTCCATGGCTTCTGGCACTTTTTTTCTGATCTCTGTAATTTCATCTAAGCCGAGTTCCCTAGCAAGAACCGCCCGTTTGGCTCCTAGATCATGCCAAAATTTAACGCTTGACCAATTGCTATTATTGGCTTGGGTACTTATCGATATTTTCAAAGCCGGGGCAAGGTCTCGCACCAGCGAAAAAATTCCCGGGTCAGCTACAATAACCCCATCAATGGCTAATTTATTTAATCTTTCAAGATAAGCAGGGAGGCCTTCAAGGTCTTTATTCTGGGGAATGATATTTAAAGTCACATAAATTTTCTTCTCTTTTTGGTGGACATAGTTAACGGCTTCTTCTAAAGTCTCTAGATCGAAATTATCGGCCTGGGCCCGAAGGCCAAATTGCTTGCCGGCACAATAAACCGCATCAGCACCATAGTGAATGGCATATTTTAATTTTTCAAAGTTCCCAGCTGGTGCTAGTAGTTCAGGTTTTTTCATGCTTTTCTTCTTTCATCCCATTAATGGGTTTTTTTAAGCTAATGGCCAAGCCATCGCCTAAGGGTAAAACAGAAGTCAGTAGTTTAGGGTGGTTGGAAATAACCTGCAAATAAGCCCGCATCCGTTTGACAATGGTAATTTTTCGGCGAATCACCAATTCATCAGAGGCGATCATTCCCTTAAATAAAACGTTATCGGAAATAAGCAGGCCACCGGACTTTAAAAGAGGCAAACAATCGTCAAGCAAATGAAGATAATGGCCCTTGGCCCCATCAAGAAAGATCATATCGTAACTGCCTTCCAAATTTCCAATCACCTCTTGAGCATCCCCCACCAAAAGATGAATGCGGGAGCCAAGGCTTAAGTTCTTTATATTTTCTTGAGCCTGGCTAACCATTTTAAAATTACGTTCAATGGTATCGACCTTTCCCTTTTCCCCCATAGCAAGGGCAAAAACAGCCGCCGAATAAGCGACGGCTGTGCCAATTTCAAGGATTGATTCAATCTTTTGAGCTTTAATTAATAATTCAATATGCCGCTGTACTTCCGGATGAATAATAGGTATATCTAGTCCTTCTGCTTGCCTTCTAAAGGCCATTAAGTGTTTGTCGTTAACAATTAATAACTTGCGAATATAATCTTCCACACAATCTTTTACAATCGCACTCATAAGCTACTGGCCTGCCGGATAAGAACCCAAATGGGTATCGACATCCTGTAAATGTTCCTCATAGGTCTTATTAAAATAGGTTTTCCCTGTTTCGATATTTGACATAAAAAAGAGATAATCTGTTTGGGCTGGATATAAGGCCGCTTCGATCGACTCTTGACCAGGTGACCCAATTGGTCCAAAGGGCAAACCGGGATAAACATAGGTATTGTAAGGTGAGTCAATTCGTGTTTGTTCAGTTGTTAAGATGACCTTCTTTTCACCTCGGGCGTAATTAGTTGTTGAATCGGCCTCAAGGGGCATGTCTATATCTAAACGATTATAAAAGACACTGGCTATGGGAGCCTTATCCTCTTGATGGAAGGCTTCAAGTTCAATAATTGAGGCCAAGATCACAATGTCATCAATTGTTTTTTCCAATTCAGCAGTCCGTTTTAAATACTTAGACCCATATATTTCGTCAAAGCGATTGAGCATGGTATTAATAATCTCTTCAGTTGTGGCATTTACCTTAACCGTATAAGTATCTGGGAATAAATACCCCTCCAACGTACGGCTTTGACCATTTTCTGATTCTAGGGGAATATCCTTTAAAAATGCATATTTTTCCTGATAGTCCGATACTTTTTTTGTTTCAGCAATAAAATCTGCAGCTACACAAATTTTTTTCGTTTCCAAAATTTTTGCCATTTCTTCGATATTTTTACCTTCTGGGATGGTGAAACTTTTATTTTCAACCTCACCAGTCGTTAATTTTTCAATGATTTCTTGGGCCGTCCATTCCGGGCTAATTTCGTAGTAACCGGCTTGAATTCCTTCTTCAAGATCCTCTCGCTTGGCAAAATACTCAAAGGCAAAAGCATCGCGTATTAACTCTTGATCCTTTAGTAATTGAGCCACATCACTTAGGCTATAACCCAAGGGTATTTCAATTGATGTGGGCTCACCTTTTCCTACTGCTTCTAGGTTAGTGCGAATAAAAAAAGAAAAACTAAAAAAAACAGTCGCACAAAATAATAAAAAAACAAGTATAATGATGATTATTTTTTTTTCAGCTTTATTTTTTGATCGTTTTGCCGATCGTTTTACGTCTTCTAGTTTTCTACTCATAGTCACTTCCTTTTACATATGATCTTAAAATCTGGATTTTCTAAACAAATACGTTAATATTTAGGCATTTTATGCATCTTCATCAAAAAGTCCCATATCCAGATCGACTGCTTTGGCAATAATATCCGTAACATCCTGAAAAATAATCGAAAATTGAACCTGCGCCTTAAAGTAATCGGCAACCACTGGTATATTCATAATGGTATTGGCTAAGGCATTATAATTTTTTACTTGGTCTTGTGTCAATTCTTGTCCCATCATCTGGAGGGACTGAATCTCCATTTGCTTTCTCATATAATCCTTAGCAATTTTCATTTTTTCAGGCTCTTTTTCTAGGCTTTCTTTTGCTTGGTTAAAGTCTTGGTATTCTTTAGACTCTCTTAAAGCCTTGGCCAAATTATTGGCTTCATCATGTACATTCATCTTTTCTCTTCTTTCTTAATCTATACTTCCATCAAAATTGGAAGAATCATTGGCTTACGCTTGGTCTTGGTATATAAATATTTAAATAAGGAATCACGAATGGCATTTTTAATTGAATTCCAATCAATGATCTCTTTTTCCTCACAGGCCAGCAGGGCTTTCTTCACTTCTTCTCTAGCACTATTAATCAGTTCTTCTGATTCCCGAACATAGACAAAGCCACGTGAGATAATATCCGGACTAGAGATCGATTTTCCCTTATGCATGGTACAAACAACAATGAATAAGCCATCCTCAGAAAGTCGCTTTCGGTCGTTAAGAACGATATTACCGATATCGCCAACCCCCAGGCCATCAACGAGTACTGGTTCTGCCGGAACTTTTCCGACAATTTGTAAGTTGCGTTTATCCAATTCTAAAATACAGCCATTTTCAGCAATCACTGTTTTCTTCTGATCAACCCCTACTGAGCTAGCTAGTTCAGCATGCTGCATCAGCATCCGGCTCTCCCCATGAACAGGAAGAAAATGTTTGGGCTTTACAAGGGTGATCATTAATTTTAATTCTTCTTTTCGGGCATGGCCAGATACGTGAATTTCCGCGAAACGTCCATAGACAACATCTGATCCTAATTCCACCAATTTGTTGATAACCTCTGATACCATTTTTTCATTGCCCGGTACTGGAGACGCTGAAATAATAACCGTATCTTCTTTTTTAATGGTTAATTGGCGATGCTCACCTAGAGCCATTCGTCCAAGGGCTGCCATTGGCTCACCCTGACTGCCAGTGGTTATAATCGTTAACTCATGATCCTTGTATTTTTTGATATCACGTAATTTTACAATCACATTATCGGGAACATTGAGATAGCCTAAATCCATGGCCACTTCACTGACATTTTCCATGCTTCGACCACAGATAATGACTTTCCGATTATACTCGACAGCTGCATCAATGGCTTGCTGAATACGATGAACGTTTGAGGCAAAAGTTGTTACAATAATTCGCCCCTTAGCCCCCCGAAAAAGGTTCATAAGTGTCGGCCCAACCGTACTTTCCGATGGGGTGAAACCTTCGCCTTCAACATTAGTACTATCAGACATCAATAAGTCAACCCCTTGAGAGCCGATTTTTGCAAAACGCTGTAAGTCAATTACTTCGCCACCAATGGGATTATAATCAATTTTAAAATCGCCAGTGTGAACAACTGTTGCTGCCGGGCATTTAATGCATAAACCAACGGCATCAGCAATACTGTGGTTGACCCTGATAAATTCAATATTAAAGGCCCCGATATCAATTTTTTCCTTGGGCTTTATGATATTACGTTCGGTCTTTAACAATAGTCCATGCTCTTTGAGTTTTTTATCAATTAAACCCATGGTAAATTTTGTTGCATAAATCGGTAGCTTTATTTTTTTGAGTAAATAAACCAAGCCCCCAATATGGTCTTCATGGCCATGGGTGATCACAACCCCTTTTATTTTCTCCTTATTTTCCAATAAATAAGAGAAATCAGGCAAGACAATATCAATCCCAAACATTTCATCATCGGGAAATTTAAGTCCACAATCCACAAGAACAATATCATCCTTGTATTCAAACACCGTTAGGTTCTTTCCAATTTCACCTAAACCACCAAGAGGAATAATTCTCAATTTTGCCTTGTTCCTTTTTGGCTGTGATTTTTTTCTGGTTTTTTTTCGACCTCCCAGCTGTTGTGAATCCGTCGTTATTAAGTTTTTATTTTCAGTCAAATTTGACCCCTTTCATTTCTTTATAAACACCTGAACATTATCGATCCGTTCAAACCATTTATAAGATTCTTTTTTTTTGAGGCGTTTCTATAATCACTTATCATTACCTTCTCATCATTTAGTTGGTATCAATGATATTTTTATCTCATTCGCATAGTTTTAAAAAGTATGAACTCAAAACATTCTTATCCCCATTTTTAAAAACTTTTACGTTGCTCATAAATGGTAGATGCTTCTGTTTTTTATTTACTTTTGCTAAATGTAGGAGACCATCGATCATCATAAACTTTATTTATTTCTTTTTCGAGATACTTTTATGATCATCAATTTAAGATAAAGTAATTATGGGAAACTCTCCAATAATTCTAATATTTACTCCATCAATATCACAGGATAGGGCATAAACCCCTATTCCCAGACTATGACATTGATCCAATAAATGTTAAATTTGGGGATTGCTCTTCTCTACTCACCCTAAAATCGGTGGGACCTTTTAAAAAGATCCCACCGAGTAGTTCGTCTTACTCTGTTTCATCATCTTCCATTAGTTGGCTATAGGCTTCTTCAATTAAAATAAATTCATCTTCATCTTCAACCGGCATTAGCACTTCGCCCTCTTCATCTTGACCAATTACAAAAGGATAAACATCATCACTTTCTTCATCTTCTGATAAAAGCACATAGGTTTTATCTTCAATATCGATGCTGACAACTAACTCAAACTCTCGTTCTTCGCCGTTCTCATCAATTAACAAAATTTTATCATCCATTTTTATTCACCCTCTTTTTCTATATTCGATCAATTAAACTATTCCATTATAACAGTTCTAACTTAAAGAATCCATTACAACTTATCCTGTTTTTTATCATCCATATAAGCCTGCAAAATCATTTGCGCCGCCAACATATCGATGTATTTTTTACGGTCTTCTCTTTGAACCCCTCCCTCGATTAAAATCTGTTCTGAGCAAAAGGAAGTCAATTGTTCATCATAATAAATCATTTGGACCTTTAAACGTTTTTTAAGATACTGGCAAAAATTGATCGTTTTTCGGGTTTGAGCTGATTCTGACCCATCCATGCTCAGGGGCAAACCAGCGACAATTTTTTTAACCTGATAATGATCGATTAATTTTTGAAAAGCTGCCAGATCCGCTTCTCTTGTCTTGCGCTTAAGGGTCATCAAACCTTGGGCGGTAATATGCAGGGGGTCTGTTACGGCGATTCCAATGTATTTATCGCCGACATCAATTCCCAGTATTCGCTCCATTTTTACCACCTTTTTAAATAACTTTAATGCAAAATTCCTGACAATAGTGACTGCAATAACAACATAAGACACATTTCTGATAATCAATGACCGCTTTTTTATCAATAATTGAAATCGCTCCTTGCCGACAGTGCTTAGCACATTCGCCACAGCCAGTACACCACTCACTAATTATAAGGGTTTTTTTGCTGGCCTTTACCCGGTCTTCTAAGTCTTTTTCAATCGTTTGGCCATTAAATTTTTTAACATTATAAATAACTTCATCAATTGATTGAAGGCCAATGGCAATAGCATCAAGGCTTTCAAGGCCCAGTATATAATCAAAACAGGCTTGTTTCTGAGACAATAGGTTTCCACCACCTAAAGGTTTCATGCCATAGATCCCCTTACCGGCTATTTTTGCCAGTTCGATAGCCTCTTCCATTTCCTTACGAGTCCCATCTTCAATGCCAATGCCCGTTAAATTAATAAGGGGATGGATCACCTCAATTTCAGGATACTTAATGGCTCCCCTAACCCCTTCAATTCGGTGCGTTGAGATCCCAATGGCTCGAATAACTCCTTGTTCTTTGTAGCGAATCAGGCGTTCAATGGCTTGCCAATGGCCCTCGATGGTTTTTTCACTTTCTTGTTCGTGAAGCATATAAATATCTAAATAATCGCGACCCAATTCCCTTAAGGCCCGATTAACACTGGTCTCAAGACCTTCTTTTGTATAATCATAGGATTTTGTACTGATGATCAGATCTTTTTTTAAACTAATGGCCTGAGCCAAGTGGTCATAATTGTTATAGAGATCAGCCGTGTCAAAAAAATTAACCCCTTCTTCTAAGGCCTTGGCGATAATTTCCCGACTTTCGGCTAAAGATTTATTCTTCTGAAGGGGACCAATGGTTAAAGACCCAAAGCACATCCTTGAAACTTTAATCCCGCTTTGACCTAATTGATTAATTTTCATCTGCCCATCCTAGTAAAATCAAATAGGGCTGTCTCTCTTGAGACAGCCCTATTTATTGACTACTGAATACTGTTTAAATAACGTCTTACTAATTCTTCCAGCAATTCATCGCGCTCAATTTTTTGTATTGCGTTTCTCGCTTCTTTATGACTTGTGATATAGGTCGGATCTCCTGACATGACATAGCCTACAATTTGATTGATAGGATTATAACCTTTATCAACTAAAGCTTCTTGAACCTTCCGCATAACACTATCAATTTTTTCAGATTTATCAGTATCGACTTCAAACATTATTGTCCCACGATCAATCATCGTATTTTCTCCCATTGTCACCTGACCTCCTTCACAATCAACTGCTATTATTTTACCCCAGATTCAAAAAAATTACAAGTTAAATGATATAAATTTTATCTTTAAAAACAAGTTAATTCAACTGGTCTCGAATAAGGGCTTCTCCCTTTGCTAGGGCTTGATGGAGTTTTTCTGGTTCTTTCCCTCCAGCCTGCGCCATATCAGGCCGTCCACCACCGCCTCCACCGGCAATCATCGCCACTTCCTTAATTACTTTTCCAGCATGGAAGCCCTTTTTAACAATGTCCTTTGTGGCCGTGGCAATAAAATTAACCTTCTGCTTAGAAACACTTCCAAGTAGGACAATCCCCGATCCCATTCGGTCTTTTAATAAGTCGCCGACATTTCGAAGCTCATCCATTCCTAGGCCTTCAAGATTTGCAATGGTCACTTGGACACCGTTGATAATCGACATCTTTTGATGAATATCAACCACCAGATCACCTGCAAATTTTTGTTTTAATGCTTCGATGGTTTTTTCTTTTTGCTTGTTGGCATCCGATAATTCTTGAATTTTTTCCATTAATAAGTCTGGCGTGGTTTTTAAAACGCTTGAAACCTCTGTCAATTGGTCGTCTAATTTTTTAACCAACTGCAAGGCATTAAATCCGGTTGCCGCTTCAATTCGTCTGATTCCAGCCGCAATACCACTTTCACTGATAATCTTAAAAAAGCCAACCTTAGCTGAATTATCAATGTGACAACCTCCACAAAGCTCAATGCTAAAATCTCCGACCTTTATAACCCGGACGACTTTCCCATATTTTTCGCCAAATAGGGCTGTCGCCCCTAACTCTTTTGCCTGATCAATTGTCGTTTCAAAAGCATGGACCGGATAGGCTTCTAAAATTGCGTCGTTGACAATTTCTTCAACCTGCCGTAATTCATCGCGGGTCATGGCCTGGAAATGATTAAAATCAAAGCGCAGTCGCTCAGGCGTGACAAAAGATCCGGCCTGGTCGACATGGTTACCTAATACCATTTTCAAGGCTTGTTGGAGGAGGTGGGTCGAAGTATGATTCCGTTGAACGGCATCTCTGAGCTTTTTATCGACCTGAGCGGTAACCACGTCCCCTAGCTTAAATTCACCTTCGACCACTTGGCCCGAATGAAGATGGCGATCAAGACTCCCCTTTTTACAATCGTCCACTTTAATCAGATTACCGTCTTTTTGAATGATCCCCTTATCCCCAGTTTGCCCGCCGCTTTCGGCATAGAAGGAGGTTTTATCAAGGAGCACTAAAACAGAATCTCCCTTTTTAGCTTGACTAACCAATTCACCATCGACGTATAAGCCTAAAATTGTTCCTTGGGTCTGAAGATTATCATAACCAACAAATTCATTCACCGCTTGGGCCCCTAAGGGGTTAAAGGGATCATCGACCCATACTGCCAAGTCACTATTTAAGCGATCTTTTCTGGCTCTCTCACGCTGGGCTTGCATTTCTTTTTCAAACTCAGCAACAGCAATTGTTAAGCCTTGTTCTTCAACAATTTCTTTGGTCAGATCAAAGGGAAAGCCAAAGGTATCATAAAGTTTAAAGGCTCCACCACCAGGAAAAACCGATTCTTCTTTTTCAATCATCTTTTTAATTTCTTTATTAAGCAAGCTTAAGCCTTGGTCAATCGTTTCTTTAAAGCGTTCTTCTTCAATTTTAATAATCTTTTGGATAAAGTCTTTCTTTTCTTCAAGTTCCGGATAAGCTTTGCCAGATACTCGAATCGCTTCTTTAGCGACATCGTATAAAAAAAGTTCCTTAATCCCCAGTAATTTTCCATGACGGACAGCTCGGCGAAGAAGGCGTCTTAGGACATAGCCTCGCCCTTCATTGCCCGGCATAATGCCATCAGCAATCATAAAGGTAACACTTCTGACGTGGTCGGTAATCACCCGAATGGAAACATCATCTTTGGGATCTTCGCCATATTTCACCTTGGCTTTCTGACAAATATAATTAAGCAAATAGCCAATCGTGTCAACTTCAAAGATTGTCGTTACATCCTGCATAATGGCCGCTAAACGTTCTAGACCCATACCCGTATCGATATTGGGATTGGCCAAGGGATTATAATTGCCCTCTTCATCTTTGTTAAATTGGGTAAAAACCAAATTCCAAAATTCAACATAGCGGTCACATTCACAGCCTACCGTACAGGTTTGGCTGCCACAACCATGTTCTTCACCTCGGTCAAAATAAAGCTCTGAACAGGGACCACAGGGCCCTAGCCCATGCTCCCAAAAATTATCCTCTTTGCCTAAGCGAACAATCCGATGGTCAGGAATACCAACATCGTCGTGCCAAATCTGATAGGCCTCGTCATCATCTAGATAAATTGAAATCCAAATTTTGTCTTGAGGCATGGCCATTGTTTTAACACAAAATTCCCAAGCCCAATTGATCGCTTCTTTCTTAAAATAATCGCCAAAGGAAAAGTTTCCCAGCATCTCGAAAAAGGTCCCATGTCTGGCTGTTTTACCAACATTTTCAATATCCGGTGTCCGAATACATTTCTGACAAGTAACCACTCTTTTTTGTGGTGGAATTTCATCCCCGGTAAAATACGGTTTCATTGGGGCCATTCCAGAATTAATTAATAAGAGGCTATTATCATTAATGGGAACAAGGGGGAAACTTTTCATCCGAAGATGTTCTTTTTCTTCAAAAAATTCCAAAAATTTTTCTCTAATCTCATTTAACCCTAAGGCTTGCATACTCTCTCCTCTATTCTACCAATTCGATAAATTAAGCTTTTTTACTTTTATAATCATCAATGGCTGCTTGGATTGCTTCAGCTGCCAAAACGGAACAGTGAATCTTTTCACTGGGCAAACCACCAAGGGCTTCAACCACTTGAGAATTCTTTAGTTTTGCGGCTTCTTCAATCGTCATGCCGATAATCATATCCGTTGCCATGCTGCTACTGGCAATGGCTGCTCCACAGCCGTAAGTCTTAAAGGAGGCGTTTTCAATTACACCATCGTCCCCGACCTTTAAAAAAATCTTCATAATATCACCACAGGCTGGACTTCCGACTTGACCGATCCCATTGGCATCCTCTAATTCACCGACGTTTTTAGGATTTGTAAAATTCTCCATTACTTTATCTGTATAATCCATTTTTTGCTCCTTATCTTAAATTTACTATCAATGATGATGATCAGCCTTATCAAAAACGGCATCATCAATGGGACAGTTGGCATCCAGAGGCGACATTTTTCGCAAGCGTTCGATAATCTTGACCAACTCGTCAACCACATAGTGGACATCCTCCATAGTCGTAGACTTACCAACCGATAGGCGTAAAGACCCATGGGCAATGCCTACGGGAAGGCCAATGGCTAGAAGGACGTGCGATGGATCTAAGGATCCTGATGAACATGCCGACCCACTCGAAGCCGAAACCCCGACTAAATCAAGACTAAGCAAAATCGATTCACCCTCGATATAATCAAAGCAAAAATTCACATTACCGGGAAGACGTTTGACCGGATGTCCATTTAAGCGGACTTGGGGAATTTTTTCCATAACCCCGCTAATTAATTCATCTCTTAATGCTTTCAGGTGGTTGGCATTTTTCTCTAAATCTGTCCTCGCCATTTCAATGGCTTTACCAAAGGCGACAATTTGCGGTGTGTTTTCTGTCCCAGCTCTTTTTTTACGTTCTTGGGCTCCGCCATGGATTAAGCTATCAATCGGGACACCCTTGCGAATATATAAGGCCCCGATTCCTTTGGGTCCATAGATCTTATGGGCCGAAAGCGAGAGCAAATCGACGTTTAGATCTTTTACATCGATTGGTATATTACCCAGTGCCTGAACGGCGTCAGTGTGGAAAATAATTCCCTTCTCTTTGACGATTTCACCAATTTCTTTAATCGGTTCAATGGTCCCAATTTCATTATTGGCAAACATAATGCTAACCAAGATTGTATCTTTCCGAATGGCTGACTTTAAATCCTCAAGAGAAATAAATCCATAAGCATCAACGGGTAAATAGGTCACCTCAAAACCATGCTTTTCAAGGTACTCACAGGTATGCAAGACAGCATGGTGTTCAATTTCACTGGTGATAATATGTTTGCCCTTTTTCTGATTCTTTAAAGCAATCCCTTTGATTGCCCAATTATCGGCTTCTGAACCCGATCCGGTAAAATAAATTTCTCGTATATCAGCATTAATGGCCTTAGCTACTTTTTCTCTGGCGGCTTCAATTGCTTTTTTTGCCCCACGGCCCTCTTGATAAATTGAAGAGGGATTGCCAAATTCTTCCGTGAAAAAGGGAATCATCTCTTCGACCACAACTTTATCAACAGGTGTTGTCGCGGCATGGTCTAAATAGATACGTTTCATGCTACACCTCATTTCCTAGTTATTTAATAAATCATTTAATGTTCGATAATCAATCACCTGAGTAATGCTTTCCATAACATCTTTCCACAAAGCTCTTGTGACACATTCTGGTGATTTTTCGCAGATAAAATCATCATTCCCCGTGATGCATTGGGCTAACTCAATCGGTCCTTCTAAGGCTCTAATGATCTCACCAACGACAATGTCTTCCGGTGGACGTGATAAGACATAACCACCTTTTGCCCCGCGAATGCTTTTGACAAGTCCGGCTCGCTTAAGGGCTGAAAACAATTGCTCCATATACGAATCTGAAAAACTCTGTTTTTCAGCAATTTGCCTAATTGATATCGGTCCTTGGCCATAATGAAAAGCCAATTCGACCATGGCCAAAACCCCATATCTTGCTTTGGTTGATAATTTCAAATCACTATCCTCCATTATCAATTTCCGAGTATTCCACTTGGATAAGATGTATTATATCACGATTTTTTCATAATTCAAGCGTTGACGCAAAAAAAATGATGGCGAAATTTCGCCATCACTTTTTCAAATAAGAATTATTTCTTAAAATTATTCTTCATTTTCATCAAACAAGCCGTTAAACATATCACCAAAGGAATCACCTAAGGTGACATTGGCTGTTTCCTCATAAACGGTTGTATTTCGACTATTGGTATTTCCATAATTTTGTGGTTTGCGATTTCTAGAGCCGGTATTAGCCGGTCGTTGACGGTCATCTCGGCTTCCACTATCAGTGCTCGTACGTCGTGATGGGGCTGGACGCTCTGGTGCTTCTAGCATGGCTTTAATGCTTAAACTGACCTTTTCTTTTTCCTCATTAATGCCAATGATCTTAACCATCACTTGTTCGCCAATATTTAAGACGGCAGCAACAGATTCAACCCGACTATGGCTGATTTCCGAAACATGAATTAAACCTTCTACCCCTGGTATAATTTGAGCAAAAGCACCAAAGTCAAGGATATTGGTAATCTTTACTTCAACTTCATCATCAACATGATATTGTTTAACAAAGGCTTCCCAAGGACGAGGAAGGAGCGCCTTAACGCTTAATTTTATTTTCTTATCTTCTTCATTTCGAGCAATAACCTTTGCTTCAATTTCTTGACCTTTTTCAACAACTTCCTTGGGATCATTGACCTTATCCCATGTTAAGTCTGACCGATGGACAAAGCCATCAATGCCTTCAAGATCAACAAAGATTCCAAAACTTGTGATCGTTTTAATCACACCTTTTACCACATCATCCATGGCCAGTTCTTCAAATCGCTCTTCTTTAATTTTTCTGGCTTGTTCACGCCGCTCTTTGATATCTTTTTCAAGAATAACCTTTTGCGAAAGAATAGCCCGACGACGTTTGGGGTTATAATCAATGATTATTCCTTTTACTTTTTCGCCAATTAAGGTGTTTAAATCTTTAATATAGCGAACATGATACTGTGACGCTGGCATATAGATATCAGTAAAACCAACATCGACAATTAAACCATTTCCCGAAATATCTTTAACTGTTCCTTCCAGAACGGTTTTGTTTTCATAAGCGTCACTTAGCTGTTTTTGTATCAAGCGATTGTCATATTTGATTTTAGAAAGTTTGACATTGCCGGAACCTTCATTCAAATCCGTGACAATACACCAAATTTTATCACCCAGTTGAACAAGTTCTGATAATACCTCTTCACTTTTCCAGGTAAAATCATTTTTCTTGATGACACCATCGGCTTTATAGCCAATATTAAGAATGACTTCATCATCAGCAATATGAATAACTTCACCCTCTACTTCTGCACCACGTCGGATTGTTTTAAGCGATTCTTCAATCGATGCGGCAAAATCAAAGTTTGCATCATCATACTCATCCTTAACTTCTTCACCATTAACCACTTCTTCTTCAACTACTGGCTGATCTGCATTCGTCATTTCTTCGACTGTGCTTTCCTCAGCAATCTTGTTTTGCTCTTCCATACCTTCCAATACCTCCTTAACGATCCAATCGGGTGTTGAGGCCCCTGCAGTAATACCAACTCGTTTATACTGCATGACTTCATTTAAATTTAAATCCCGAAGGGTTTCTATATGACAAGTGTTTTCGCAGACAGATTGACAAACATCAAACAATTTTCGGGTGTTTGAACTGTGATATCCTCCAACGACGATCATATATTCTACTTTTTTTGCAGTTTCTAGAGCAGCTGCTTGTCGTTCAGCCGTCGCACTGCAAATAGTATTAAATATAACGATTTCTTGGGCTCGCTTCTTTATTTCATGGCAAATTTTATCAAACTTTGCTTCAACAAGAGTGGTTTGAGCCACAATACATATTTTATCATAGTTTTCAATATTTTCCAACTGATTTGTGTCATTAATTATTAAAGCACTATTGTCACACCAACCATTTGCCCCAATCACTTCTGGATGCTTTTGATCACCAATTATAATGATTTTATAACCATTTTCGTAATATTCTTTCACTTTTATTTGGACCGCTCGAACAAATGGACAAGTTGCATTGATAATCTTTGTTTTTCGTTTTTTAAGCTGATCAATAAGCTCTTTGCTAACCCCGTGTGAGCGAATAATAACACAATTATCGTTAAGATCATCAATCTGATCTTCCGCAATGATTCTTACCCCCTCTTTTTCAAAACGATTCATTTCTTGCTTATTATGACTTAGGGGGCCCAAGGCATAAATATTTTCTTCTTCTTCAAGCGTTTCCTCAGCCAACTTTACGGCATTTTTAATGCCAAAACAGTAACCTAATTTTTTAGAAATAATAATATCCATGCTTTTTCTACCTATTCTAGGGCATAAACTTGGTCCATAATTTTTTGGCTCAAGTTTTTTGTTTCCTCTTCCGATAATTTTTTTCCATAATAATCACTTAAGAAAATAGGCTCACCAACGACTACCCTTATTTTCTTTCGAAAGCCATAGTCTCCGATAATGTGAATAGGAATAATCGGTTTTTTTGTTTTTATGGCAAAAACGACAAAACCACTAGCTGCTTGAATCCGTTTTCCCTCTTTGATCCGGGTTCCTTCCGGGAAAATGCCCAGTAATTGGTCATCTTTTAAGAGTTTCAACGATTTCTTAATGGTTGCAATTCCAACCTGGTCACGGTCGACTGGAAAGGCCCGCAATTGCCTTAAAAACCAGCCCAGTAAAGGGTTTTTAAATAGTTCTGCCTTGGCCATAAAGTGCATGTAACGCTTGGAAATTGAGCCGACAATGCAAGGATCGTAAATACTGACGTGATTGGGACAAATTAAAGCCCCACCCGTCTTTGGAATGTTTTCCACACCACTAATCTGAAAATTAAAGCAAAGAACATTAATCACGTAAACAATAAATCGACAAATCTTATAAATCATGCCCTACTCCATCGATAGCGTCTTGGATGGCGGCGACAACCCCATCAATACTTAAGCCTGTCGTATCAATAACAATGGCATCCGCTACTTTTATCAGCGGCCCCTCTTGACGTTTTTGGTCTTCATGGTCTCTTTTTTTCATATCCCTTTGGATACTCGCTAGGTCATTATCAAGACCTTTTTGGTCCATTTCTTTTTTTCGCCGTTTTGCCCGCTCTAAAATATCGGCATCCAGAAAAAATTTATAGTCAGCATCAGGCAGAACCACCGAACCAATATCGCGGCCATCCATAACCACTGATTTTTTTTTCGCATAGTCCCTTTGCTGGGCCACCAAGATTTCTCGGACTTCTTTTATTTTTGCCACATCCGAGGTATGCTTTGATACCAAAGGTGTCCTGATTGCTAGGCTAACATCGACCCCATTGCAGATTATTTTTTCATCAAAAAATTCAATTTTCATGGTTTTTGCCAGTTTGATAATGGCTTTTTTATCATCAAACTGGTCTCCAATATTTTTTAAGACTTGATCAGTCAAACACCGATACATGGCACCAGTATCGAGATAGGTAATATCATAGAGCTTGGCAATTTTTTTGGCAATGGTGCTTTTTCCAGCTCCTGCAGGACCATCAATCGCTATTTGCATTTTTTCTCCTTTTTTACACATTCTTTCCAGCTAAAAAGCCCGTTGATGCCGCTAATTGAATATTATAACCACCTGTCAAAGCATCAATATCGAGCATTTCACCAGCAAAAAAAAGATTTTTAATTATCTTTGAAGCCATGGTGGAGGCATCGACTTCCTTGGTCGAAAGCCCACCGGCAGTAATGATCGCTTCATTAAAGCCCCGCAGGGAGGCAACCGACATGGCCAGCCCCTTAAGCAATTTGACTAAGTGACCCCGCTGGCTTTTAGTAATTTGATTAATCTTTTGGTCGCCATCAATTAAGGATAAGTCGACGATGATTGGGATTAACTTTGCTGGTAGCAAATCCTTAAGGCCATTGCTAAAGTTTTTATTGCTATACGTTTCAAAATCACGCTGGAGGCGTTTTTCCAATTGGTCTTCAGTAAGGGCTGGCTTTAAATCAAGGCGAAAGGAATAATCCTGAGGGTTTTTATTGATCCGTGAACTAAGGGTTAAGACTAAGGGGCCGGAAATTCCAAAATGGGTAAAAAGCATCTCTCCCCTATCGCTGGCAATCTTTTTCTTTTTCTCATACAAGCTTAAACTAACATTCTTAAGGGCCAGACCTTGGAGTCTTAGCGGCCAGTCTTCGTTTGTATTAATTGGGACAAGGGCTGGTCTTAAAGGAACAATCGTGTGCTTGTATTTCTTAAGTACTTCTAAGAAATACCCATCCGAGCCGGTTGAAGGGTAAGACTTCCCCCCTGTCGCAAGAATCACCCGATCATATTCTCGCACGTCTTTGTTTTCCAGTTGAATCCCTCGAATAATTCCTTCTTTAATCACCAGATCAGTAATTCGCTGGCTCAAAAAAACCGCTACTTTCCCCTCTTTGAGTCCTCTTTCAAAGCCTTTAATAACATCACTTGACTTGTCGGAGCTGGGAAAAACCCGTTCACCACGTTCTATTTTTAAGGGAACATTATTCTTTTCCAGATAGGCCATTAAGTCCTGATTGGTAAACTGATACAAGGCTGAGTAAAGAAAGCGTGGATTTCGCATAATTTCGCTAAAGTAATCTTGAATGTCACGATTATTGGTCAGATTACAGCGACCCTTTCCAGTTATATAAAGCTTTTTTCCCAATCGGTCATTTTGGTCATAAAGTTCGACCAGATGACCATTCTCACTGGCAGCTACCGCTGCCATCATCCCAGCTGGTCCTGCTCCAATCACCGCAATTTTTTTCATCTTAGCCTTTCTTCTTGCTTCATTTTTTATCTGTTTCATCACCCGTGTAAATAAAATGGTCTTTCCAGATTGTTTCTAGTTCGTTAAAAGTTTCTTTTGTTTGACCAATGTTTCGAAGACCAACAGAAATTACCAGGGCATTAATCAGGGAAAGGGGGGCCACTAGGGAATCGACAAATGAATAAACATTGCTTTTGGCAAATAAGCGGTAATCAGTAAAGGCATTAATGGGAGCCGATTCACTATCGGAAATACTAATAATTTTGACCCCCTTACCCTTTAAAAATTCAACCGCTTCAAAGGTTTTTTGGGCATACCTGGGAAAACTAATGGCAATCACCAAATCCTCTTCACTGACTCGAATCAAATGTTCATAAACATCCGATACCCCGTAATTAACCACCCGGACATTATCTAGGATCAAATTTAAGTAATAGCCCAAATGCTCGGTTAATAAGGTGGTCGTCCGAAAGCCGATAATAATTACCTTCCGAGCCGCCAATATCATATCAATACAATCTGTAAATACCCCATAGTCAAAATCATCCATGGTGGCATGAATATTGGCCGTGTCCGTCTTTAAGACATCGTAAACCGTTTCTTGCAAGACTTTCTCTTTTTCCTCATTTTTCAAGGTCATGTCAATCCGTTCAACCGTTGTTAAGGTCCGATTTACTTCCGTTTTCAAGGCTTTTCTAAATTCAGAATAGCCTTCGTAACCCAAGGTCAGGGAGAAACGCACCACTGTCGCTTCACTAACCTTTACCTTTTGGGCAACCTTGATGGCTGACATTTCTGGGACCTCTTCATAATCCTCTAAAATATAATCGGCAATTAATTTTTGACTCTTGCTTAATTGCCAATACTGTTCTTTGATTAAGGTCAGGGGTTCTTGATTCTTCATGATTTCAACGTCTTTCATAGTAAAGCATCCTTTTGAAGAATTAATAAGCTTGGTGGGTCTTGACGATTTAAACTTTTAAAATGGTGGGCTAGGTAAGGTTTTTTAAGGGCTTGGCTCCATTTAAGAAGAGCCTTTGCCTCCCTTAAACCTTCCTTATGGCCAGGATACAAACAGACTGTAATCATGCCACCAATCATTAATTTTTCCAAAGCTTGACTTAAGAGTTTAATGGTGCTTTCCGCTTTAGTTACCAAGTGATGCGATCCTCCCGGTAAATAACCTAAATTAACCATCATCGCCGCTATTTCTTTTCCACCCTCAAGATAATCGCTAAAATGACTGTGATCATCAGCTATCAGCCGGACCCGTTTTTCCATTTTATGGGTCACCAATCGCTGCCTTGTCGCCTCAAGGGCTTCTTTTTGAATATCAAAGGCCAACACTTGACCTTTCTCACCCACTGCTTCTGCCAATTTCAGGCTATCATGCCCATTGCCGGCAGTTGCATCGACGACTAGGTCTCCTGGCTCAATCACGTCCTTAATAAAATCCCAAGCCAAGCTTGTCACTCTTAACGCTTTAACCCTCACGACACCCCTCACAGGGTTTAAAGAATTCAGCGGGAAAATTATCATGGCGTAATTGATCGCCGTCTAAAGAAAAGTGGTGGCTTAAAAAATAGTCATCAAAGGCTTTTTCACTGGTCTGAACACTAATCTTTTGATAGTCGTCCTCTGCTAATTTAAATAAAAGTGTTCGAACTATGCCATCAAAAATAGCCAGATACTCCTTGTCCCGATAGGGCATTTGAATCTCGTGGATAAAGAGGGTCTGGTCATCATAAAAAAAACGAATCATACCCATTAGGTCTTGAGTTTCTGTATCTTCTGCTATAATATAAAGATCTTTTTCTTTTTCTTTTTCTGGAAAATACGGTTTTATGCGTGCAAAATTTTTAGGATATCCTATTTTTATCATTGCTTTATCTCCTTTAAATAATTAATCTCTTCTTTTGTTAAATACCGATAGGAACCACCTTTTAGTTGCCCCAGTGAAAGCTTTCCGATGGCCATACGTTTTAATGATATAATTGGCGTATCCATCAGTTGACACATCTTGCGAATTTGCCTTTTTTTACCTTCATGAATTTTTATCTCTAAGAGACTACGGTTCTTTTCAACTTTAAGGACCTTAATCTGGGCCGGGGCTGTTAGATAATCCTCAATTGCCATCCCCTGTCGAAAAAGTGCCAGGTTTTTTTCACTCGGTCTTCCCCTCACCCAGCCCTGATAGGTCTTTGTTAGTTCATGGCTGGGATGGGTGAGGCGAAAGGTTAGTTGCCCATCATTGGTCATTAACAGCAGTCCCTCGGTGTTTTTATCTAAACGACCAACTGGGTGAAGACCATCAATTGGAGGGAGTAAATCCATCACACAGGGACGATTATGGGTATCTTTCACCGTCGTTAATGTCTTTGTCGGTTTGTTAAGCATTAAATAAACCGCTTCTGGTTTTTTTAGCTTTTTCTCCTCAAATTCGATAAGGTCTTTTAAGGGATCAATCTTAAAACCAGGTTCTTTGATAATTTGACCATTAACCTTTACTTTTCCAGCTAAAAGATAAATTTCTGATTGCCGTCTTGAGGCCACTCCACATTGACTCATAAATTTTTGTATTCTCACTCGTCTTCTCGCTCTTCTTGATCTAAAAAAGAATCATAATCTTTCAATTCATTTAAATTTTTATAACCCATGGTCTTTAAAAATTCACGGGTGGTTTTATAAAGGATTGGTCGCCCGGGAGCCTCAAGCCGTCCGCCTTCGCAAATTAAGTCGTAATCGAGGAGTCTTTGAATGCTACTGCTTGAACTTACCCCCCTTAAATCATCGATTAAATGCCTGGTAATCGGCTGACGATAGGCAACAATGGCTAAGGTCTCTAGGGCTGCTCGTGATAGGGTGTTTTTCTGGCTTTGTCTGGTAATTTTTTTAATATAGTCATAATAATCCGGTTTAGTCGATAATTGGTAACTTTTTGCCACTTCCACCAAGCGAATCCCCCTAGCCTTTGATGCATAATCCTGTTTTAATATCTTAAGGGCAAATTCAATTTCCGAGGCTGGCTTTTCAAGTGTCTTTGAAAGACTCGTTAAGGATACCGACTCACCAGCGGCAAAAAGAATCCCTTCTAAAATACCGGCTAATTGATCGCTATCCATTTACAGATCCCTCCCTCTTAATCGAAATATCCCCAAAAACACACTCTTGCAATAATTTTATTTCTTGGGTTTTTACTATTTCTAACAAGGCCAATAAGGACACAACCACTTCTTCGCGAGTCATATTAGGCCTGAGAAAATCCTTAAAATACAAGCCCTTTTTTCCTGCTTTTTGTAATTCAATAGCGATTATCTCAATCTTTTCGTCAATGGTAAAAAGCTCAGCAAACACTTTATGGGGTGTCGGGGGAATTTTAGTTTTTTCTTTTGCAAGTATTTTTTTAAAGGCCTCAGCCAATAAAATGGGGTCAATCCTTAATTTTTCTTGTACTTGGTCTTTTTCAATGTACTCAGGATCCTTATAAATTGCCATTAATTCTTGGGCCTCACGCTCTTTTAAATAGCCACTAATTTCTTTAAATATTTTATATTCCACCAATTGTTGAAGCAGCTTTGCTTCTAAATCTTCTTCTTCTTCTTCGATCTTTGTTCCCGGTAATAAGGATTTTGCCTTGATTTCCAGCAAGCGAGCGGCCATGACCACAAATTCACTGGCAATCTCTAAATCCAATTCTTGCCATTTTTTAATCTGTTCTAAATAATGGTGGGTAATCTCCGAGATGGCAATATCACCAATATCAATCTTCTCTTTTTTGATCAAGTGAATTAAAAGATCAAGGGGTCCTTCAAAGCCATTTAGACTGACAGCATATCCCATATCAAGACCAAATCAACTTAAATAATGGCATCAACATACTTGAATACAGGCTTGAAATCGCATAAATAAACGGATTAATAATCATCCCTAACAAGCCTGTCATGGCCAATCCAAAAATAATAATAAAGCCATAACGTTGAAAGGAATAAAAAGTCGGTAAGGCCTTAGCCGGCAAGAAAATCATCAATACCTTTGAACCATCAAGCGGTGGAATTGGTAAAAGATTAAAAACAGCAAAGACGATATTATAAAGATAGACGTAATTTAAAATTGTCGATAAAATTTCATTTTGAAGGGGAACGACTGCTAAATACATGGCCATTCCTAAAAATCCCAACAATAAGTTTGTTAAAATTCCTGACAAGGAAACAAGAATCATTCCCTTTTTTCGATCTTTAAAATAGATTGGATTAACTGGCACTGGTTTTGCCCAACCAAAGCGAAAAAGAACCATTGATAAAAGACCCAATGGATCGATATGCTTTAATGGGTTAAGGGTTAGGCGGCCAGCATTTTTAGGGGTTGGATCACCCATATAATCAGCGGCAAAACCATGAGACATTTCATGAAAGCTGATCGCCAAAAGAATTCCTGGCAAACTTAAGATGAGGTTTAAGAAATAATCGGCCGAAAAATTAAACATCTTTATCACGCCTTATGGTCTTATTAAACTTTTTTTGTGTCATTCTATCTCCTTTTAAAATTATAACTTTGGCCAAAAATCCAGAAAGCAAAAAGACGATTCATTTAAATGCTCAGCATCGAAATAAATCATCTTATTTTACTAAAATCATGACTACACAAGTAATGGTTTTTTTGAATTTGCAAAATAATATCCAAGTGCTGCCACCGTTTTTCCATCAGAAAACGACCCATTTAGAAAAAGCATTCTTGCCGTTCGTATTGGTATTTTCACTACTTTTATAAATTCATCTGAATCTTCTTCCTGAGGATCCCATAAAAAATCGGTCCCACTATAAAGGGTAATTTTTTCCGTACAATAGCCAGGTGTTGGCAAAATCTCACCTAATTTAAACAAATTAAGTGGCCGTAAGCCAATCTCCTCTTGGCATTCTCGAACCGCTGCATCATAAGGTGCTTCACCTGCTTCTAGTAAACCAGCTGGAATTTCCGTCAATAATCGGTCTGCAGCCAGACGATACTGTTTAACAAAATAAATTGCACCCTTATAAATAGGCAAGACTGCCACGGCTCCCGAGTGACTAATAATTTCTCGCTTTGCCAATCGGCCGTCCGGCAAGGCTACCTCATCAATGCGAAGATTTACAATTTTCCCATCGTAAATTTCTTTTGATTTGATAACTTTTTCAAATTGCTTCACGGGGTCTCCTTTGATTCTTTTTCTAAAATCAATCGTTCAAGTTCATCTTTAAAGGTGATGACATCCTTAAATTCTCGATAAACCGAGGCAAAACGGACATAAGCCACTTCGTCCATGGTTTTTAAAGCTTGCATTACTTTTTCACCAATTAAATCAGAGCTGATTTCTTTGGTCTCACTTTGGTAAAGGTCTCGCTCCAATTCATCGACAAATTGACGGATGGTCCCTAATGGCACTGACCGTTTCTCACAGGCTTTAACCATCCCATTTAATACTTTATTTTTATCAAAAGCTGTCCGCTGGCCGTTCTTTTTAACGACAATCAAGGGAATCATCTCAACTCGTTCATAGGTTGTAAAACGCTTTTTGCAATGAAGACACTCCCGTCTTCGACGAATCATCGTTCCTTCATCACTGGGTCGCGAATCGACCACACGACTTTCTTCAAATGTGCAAAAAGGACATTTCATAAGGCTTTAGTCTTCTCGTGTTAAAAAATCAGGGATTGAAAATTCACCAACATTTTCTGGTTCTTTAGCCGTCTTAACGACTTTTTTAATGGCTTCTTTCTTTTCTTTTTCGCCACCTGACAAAAATCCGGTCGCAATAACGGTAATTTTAATTTCATCACCTAAGGATTCATCAATGGTCGCACCGAAAATAACATTGGCATCGGGATCTGAGGCTTCTCTGGCAATCGAAGCCGCCTTATCCACTTCAAACAAGGATAAATCTTCGCCCGCTGTAATATTTAACAAGACACCCGTTGCACCATCAATTTGTGTTTCCAGAAGAGGACTGAGAATAGCTTGTTTAGCCGCTTCTTCAGCACGATTATCACCAGAGGCCATCCCAACACCCATATGGGCCAGGCCAGTATCTTTCATAATCGTTTTAACATCGGCAAAGTCAAGGCTAATTAAGCCAGGCATGGCAATTAGATCGGAAATACTCTTAACCCCTTGTAAAAGGACATCATCTGCTAATTTAAAGGCATCTTTAAGAGATGTTGATTTATCCGCCATTCGGAGCAGGCGATCATTGGGAATTGTTACCAATGAATCAACATTTTCTTGTAAAAACTCACTGGCAATTTGGGCATTGCGCATTCGCACTCGTCCTTCAAAGGAGAAGGGTTTGGTCACGACACCAATGGTCAAAATACCCATATCTTTAGCAATCCGGGCGATAATGGGTGCTGCCCCAGAACCAGTTCCGCCACCCATTCCGGCCGTTAAAAATAAAAGATCGGTATCCTTAATCATATCGGCGACCGCATCTTTACTTTCTTCGGCAGCTTTTTGGCCTGTTTCTGGATTACCACCAGACCCTAGTCCACCGGTTATCTTTTCTCCAATTTGCAATTTCTTTTCGGATAAAGCAAGTGATAAAGCTTGTTTATCAGTGTTAACGGCAATGAAATCGACGCCCTTCATCCCTGCCTCAATCATTCGGTTAATAGCATTGTTTCCACCACCACCAATTCCGATTACTCGAATTTTGGCGAAATTATCATAATTTCCATCTAATTCAAACACTTTTCATCCTCCTCTTACTAAACAGTATCACTTCATATTGGTTTCTAATCGTTTTATTCTAATGCTTATTCTACACTCATTCTGGTCCATTATAATATTAACCTGTAATTATAAAATTTTCAACACCTCTATACAAATTAATAAATTCTATCATGATGATTATACTACACTTTCTTAAATTTTTCTTCCATCTTATCAAATTTATTTTTCTAAATAATGCAAATTCTTAATGATCGGCCTAAAAAGCCTTATCTTGGCTTAATAACCGGTTTATCTCCAGTTGTTACATTAATATTCATATTACTGGTATTTTCCTTAAGAACAGCGTTAATATAAGCCTCGTTTTCTAAAAAATTATCATAATCCCAAACCGTAATGACCGTTCCGTTTTTTGTCACAATCTCATAATTATTATCGGCTGTCAAACGAATTTCAGAAATTTTTTCCAAATTATTGCGACTATCCAGCCCTTTAAGTATATACATAACAATATCAAAACGCCAAGCTGGCTCAATGTCAAGATTTCGACCAATTTCTCCCATTGTTACATTGTCTACCCCAAAGATAATTGGAATATTCGTTTTTCTTAAATATTCGCTATTTTCAATCAATTTTCGATTGTGATCAACATAATAAAGTTCATCCTCAAAATTAACCACACAAATCGGTGTCGACTCAACCATCCGAATTAAAATTTTATTGGGAAAGATTTTAGATATTTCCAATTGATCCAAACCAAGCAGTTCCCGAATATTATAATTGGCCTGATTTAAATCGATAAAAAAAATACTATCCCCCATCTTAATTCCTGATGCGTCAATAACATCATTTGCTTCAATGATTTCATTACCAACAACTTCAATTTCGGCAATATCAAAAACCCCTTGTTTAACGGCTTGATAAAAACCAAAGGCAATCCCCCCTAGTAATCCGACAATGATCAAAAATGTTAGTAAGCCTTTAGCAATTCGTTTTCTTTTTTTCTTTTTCCGCTCCTTACGCCTAAGGGCTCTGTGTTCTTCCTTACTTAAGTCAGCACTTTCAGGGGCTTTCTTTTTTTTTGATTTGGGTGTGATTTTTTTTATTTTCTTCATCTGTTCTCCATGAGTTTTAATAAGTCATCATAAATACGCTGACTGGCATTATCAATCCCCACCTTTTTTGTTATCATGGTCATTTCTTGGCGTCTGTCTTGGTCCTCAAGCAAGCCTTTCACTTCCTTACACAAACGGGTCCCATTTAACTGGGCATCCTTAATCAGGATGCCACCACCTGCATCTGTCAAAACACGAGCGTTAAACTCCTGATGGTTGCCAGCTGCCATCGGATAAGGCACGAGGATTGATGGGACCCCAACAGCAGCAATTTCTGCCACCGACATGGCCCCTGATCGGGCGATGACCAAATCAGCTGCCCCCAACAATTCATAGAGATGCTGATGATAGGCTTGAATCATTATTTTAGGGTTCTTGTCTAAGCCTCTTTCTTCTGCTTCTTTCTTTATTTGATCGTATTGATTACGACCGGTCAGATGGAAAATTGAAAGATTGGGATCATCCTGAAAGTAAAGCATTAATGCAATGGCTGCTTGATTGATCGAGCCAGCCCCTTGAGACCCACCCATGATTAAAATCATTTTATCTTGATCGCTTAGTTCTAGCTTTTTACGGCGGGCCTCTCGCTCATTTACAAAATAAGCTTGGCCGACCGGATTGCCACAAAGAACTGTTTTTTCCTTAGGAAAATAAGCAGCAGCTTCCTTAAAACTAATGGCAATCCGATCAACCTTTTTCCCTAACATCCGATTGGTTTTGCCGGGGAAAGCATTTTGTTCGTGGATCAAGGTCGGAATACCCTTACGACTAGCCTGCAAGAGCAAGGGCCCAGCGGTAAAACCACCCGTTCCGACCACTAAATCCGGCTGATACTTGGCAATTATTTTTTTGGCATCTCGCATCCCATCAAAGAGGCCTTTAACGGCTGCTAGGGTTTCTAGGGAGAGGGATTTTTCAAAGCCCCGGACCCGGATATAATCAATGGGATAGCCATGTTCGGGGATAATGTTTTTTTCCATACCAACGAGTGAGCCAATAAAGATAATTTCAGCTTCCGCCTGTTCTTTTTTTATTTTTTCGGCAATGGCCAGACCCGGATAAATATGGCCTCCAGTCCCACCAGCTGCGATAAGTATTTTCATAAGACCCCCGTCATTTTTTTTTATTTAAATCGACAAACCGTGATAAATTAAGAATCGGACCCATGGTGGCAAATAAGACAATGATCGAGGATCCACCAGCACTAATAAAGGGTAGGGCCATGCCCGTAACCGGGATAATGGCCGAGGCAACGCCGATATTAACCAAGACCTGAAAGGCTAGTAAGAGCATAATTGAACTGGTATAAAGGTAACCAAAGGTATCCGGTGATCGTTTGGCGATCTGAAAGCCTCGCCAAATAATGAAGGCAAAGAGGCCCAAAACCAATAAACCTCCAAGAAAGCCAAATTCTTCCGCAATATTGGCAAAAATAAAATCATTTTGAAGTTCTGGTAAAAAAAGATATTTCTGTTTACCATTTCCTAGGCCACGCCCAAAAAAACCACCGGTACTAATGGCCAAAAGGGATTGGGTGATCTGATAATCATACCCCCCTTTTCCTAAAAAGACATTAAAACGATCCAGCCGCCAGGGTTCGGCAATCATTAAGAGAATTACCCCAACAACACCAATTGCAAAATAAGGTAAAAATTGCTTAAATTTGACACCACCAAAATACAAGACCCCGCACATGCCAAGGGTAATGGCCATAGCGGCACTAAGGGAGGGCTCAAGAGCTGTAAGAAGGGCAATAACGCCCATTGGCACCATAAATTGGGTCAAAAAGGTCTTGGGATTTCGCATTAATCCCGGGTCATTAGAAATCAAGGTGGAAAAATAAAGAATCCCAGCAATCTTGGCAAACTCTGAGGGTTGAAAGGTCGTAAAGCCAAGATTGATCCACCGTCTGGCATTGTTAATCTTTAGGCCAATGCCCGGAATTAAAACAATAATAAGGAGAAAGATGGCAATCCCCATGCCCCACAGATAATATTTTTTATAAGTCCGATAATCTATGTGGCTCATAATAAACATCACCACCACACCAATGATCACAAAGAGTAATTGCTTTAAAAAAAGGTCATAGCCTTTCTCACCACTATAGGTAGATGCATACATACTGGCACTAAAGACCATTATAACCCCAATTCCGGCAATGATCATTAATGCAATTAAAAAGGGTCGATCAATTTTTCCCGGTTTCATGCTCTCACCTCAAACTCCTACTGATTTTCCTTGACCAGATTCTTAAATAAGTCACCACGAATTTCATAACTTTCAAACATATCCCAAGAGGCACAAGCTGGTGATAATAAGACCACATCACCCGCTTTGGCTTCTTTTTTTGCCGCCGCAACGGCCGTCTGGTAGTCCTCCACCTTGATGACATTTAAAAAGTCTTCTTGGTGGGCTGCTTTAAGCAAATGATCGGCCGTATCCCCGAGGACTATTAAGGTCTTTACCTTTTCTTTAACAAGGGCCATTAATTTTTTATAGTCTTCCTTTTTGTCATAGCCACCGGCTAATAAAATAACCGGTTTTTTCATGGCAGAAAGGGCCGTTATTGTCGCATCGGTATTGGTTCCCTTGGAATCATTAATATAATCAATCCCTTGGTAGGTCCCAACAAATTCAAGGCGATGGGCCACTCCTTTAAAGGTTTTTAAAACGTTGACAATTGTCTCAATGGCAACGCCATTTAAATAAGCCACCAAAATTGCTGCCATGGCGTTTTGGGTGTTATGGGACCCGATAATCCCCAAGTCCTCTTCTCGGCAAACTTCAAGGCTTACCTGGTGGTCAGCAATAAAAATAGTCCCATCTAGGCAATAGGCCCCAAAATCAACCGCTTTTGAATAACTGAACATGACTACTTTAGATCTAGCTTTTTTTGCCAGTTGACAGACCAACTGATCATCTGCATTAATAATTAAATAATCATCAGAGGTCTGATTTTCAAAAATTCGCCCCTTGGCCCTTATATAATTTTCCATGGTGATATGACGGTCCAGATGGTCCGGCGTTAAATTTAAAATCACTGCTGTTCGTGGGGCAAATTCCACAATCGTCTCTAATTGAAAACTACTGATTTCCGTCACAAAAACATCTTCTTTCCGGGCTTCCTTAACATAATTAGAAATCGGATCACCAATATTGCCGACCACAAAGGTTTTCCGCCCGCTGGCTTTAAAGATTTGACCAAGCAAGCTAGTCGTCGTTGTTTTGCCATTGGTTCCTGTTATGGCTAAAAAAGGCGTTTTTGTCAAGCGATAAGCCAGCTCCACCTCGCCGGTTACCGGAATCTTTCGGGCGTAAGCCTCTTTAAGAATGGAAATTGTCAAGGGTACCCCAGGACTGACAATACATTCCTTTACCTGATCGAGAATCTTAAGGTCTGGTTGCTGGCCAAATATTGATTGAAAAAAAGGATTTTCTTGGTATTCTTTTAATTGCGGCAGCGTTTTAAAAAGCTCTTCTTCTGATCGTGGATCGGTTAATATCAATTCTTCATTTTGGTCGAGTAACAATTTTGTTACTGCTAAACCGCTACGGGCTGCCCCGATAATTAGTGTTTTCATTTTTTCTCCTTGCTTTTATAAAAAAGCGATCAATGCCATGCTTACAAATAAGCCACTCATCATCCAAAAAACGGTCACAACTCGGGTTTCACTCCAGCCTGACAATTCAAAGTGATGATGAAAAGGGGCCATTTTAAAGAAACGTTTGCCTCCAGTTTTTTTAAAATAGGTCACTTGAATGACCACCGACAAGGCTTCTAGGACAAAAATCAGTCCTGCTATTAAAATAAAAAATTGCAATTTTGTCACAATCGCCATGGCGACAATGCTGCCACCCAAGGCCATCGATCCGGTATCACCCATAAAAATATCAGCTGGGTTTGAATTGTACCTTAAAAAGCCCATACACGAACCGATCACCGCTCCAATAAAGATGGCCGTCACTGCTTGCTTAAGATAGACTGCTCCGACAAAAAAGAAGAGGGCTACAATTAAGGTCACACCTGATGCTAGACCATCTAAGCCATCGGTTAAATTAACGGCATTAACCAAGGCCACAATGGCAAAAAAGGTAAAGGGGATATACCAAATTCCCAAATCAACCATTTTCCCTGTAAAAGGGACCAATAGTTCTGAGCCAATTGCCGAACTATTAAAGGCATAGAAGGAAAAAGCTAAGGCCCCAATCATTTGAAAAACAAGCTTTTGCCCAGCCCGAAGGCCTAGATTGTGCTTTTTAACCACTTTTATATAATCATCGACAAAGCCGATTAAGCCAAAGTATAAAACCAGAGCTAGGCCGAAAAAATCCCAATTCCCGAGAAAAAAACCAAGAATTAAAACGGCAACCACTATTCCTAGCTGGATGACTACCCCACCCATGGTCGGTGTTCCGGCCTTTTCAAGATGATTTTGTGGTCCCTCTTCTCTGATTGTCTGTCCAAATTTTAAGCGTTTCAACATGGGAATCACTTTGGGTGTCAGTAAATAGACCACCGCAAATCCAATTATTAATCCCATTAACCCCCATTTTAATCCATCTTCCATTAATTTACCTTTCTTTTATGGCCGTGATCAATTGATCTAAACCAATCCCCCTTGATCCTTTAAGCAAAATCACATCTCCGGCTTTTTTAATCTGATTAAACAAAGCAATCGCCTGATCGACGTTCATCACATGAGCACTATCCTTTGAAGCATTAAAGCCTTTATTTATTTCTCCACTTATGTCCCCCACGGTGATCAGGAAATCAACTTTCCCACGGGCATATTGGCCAATTTGATAATGGGCTAAGCTAGCATAGTCGCCCATTTCAAGCATATCGCCAAGAATGGCGATTCGTCTCTTGCCTCCCTTTTCTTCTTTGGCCAAGGCTTCAAGGACATCTAAGGCCGCCCTCATGGCATCGGGATTAGCATTGTATGAATCATCAATAAACTTTATCTCTTGCCAATCAAAGATATTCATCCGATTTTTACTGGGCTTAAAGGCATCCAGCCCCCTTTGTATTTCGTAATAACTCAAACCATAGTTTTTTCCTATCCAAATGGCCATCAGGCAATTATAAAGATTATGGTGGCCGGGAAAGGAAAAAGTATAGTCTTCGCCATCAACAACCATCGAAAGACCTTGACCGCTCGATTCATAAGAAGAAACCCTTAAATCAGCCTCTTTAACAACTCCGATGGTCTTTACCATAAAGTCAGTATCATCCTTTAATAAAGCTCTTAAATAAGGATCATCACCATTAATCAAGGCTATATCCCCCTTTTTCAAGGTTTTTAAAATCTCTTTTTTGGCCTTAAAAATATTTTCCTGATTTTTAAGAATTTCAATATGGGATAAACCAATATTGGTGATAAGAGCAAGGTCTGGATCGACTAATTTAATGGATTTCTCGATATCACCAAGGTCATCCATACCCATTTCAATGACGGCCATCTGATGGTCTTTTTCAAGGTCAAGCAATGTTTGGGGAATACCAAATTCGCTATTAAAATTCCCTTGCGTTTTGAGGGTTTTATATTTCTGCGATAAGACCGCCGCCACTAAATCCTTAGTGGTCGTTTTACCACTGCTACCGGTGATGGCAATGACCCTAGCCTTGCTTTGATGACGGTTGTAAGAGGCCAACTCCTGTAAACTTGCAAAGGTCGATTCAACGCCAATAATTGCCATGCCCTTAGGATATTCCCGATTTTTATCTTGGCTTAAACAAATGCCTCCCCCTTTTTCAAAAACCTGATCCATATAATCATGGCCATCATTTTTTTCGCCAACAATGGGAATAAAAAGGCCATTTTTTTTAATCTTTCGGCTGTCAATAAAGACACCATCGATCCAACCATTCCTGCTTCCTTGAATCCACTCACCACTAACAATGTCAAGCAGTGTATCATAACTTATTTTATTCATTTCTAAACGACCGCTTCCTTATTTTTAGTCTGTTTTATAAACATCCTATTATTATAGCAAATTTACAACATAAAGAAAAGCAAAGGTTAACTTTGCTTAATCTTCACTGCTTTATTAACTCAGGGACTAAAATAGACATTAACATCACTGCCCTTATCAACAATCGTCGTCGGGGCTGGTGCCTGACTGGTGGCAAAACCACTACCTGAGATTTTCATATTTAAACCTAAACCGGTTAACATTTCATTAGCACTTTGGATCGACAGGCCGGTTAAATCAGGTACTGTTAAGGTTTGAGCCTCCTCTAAGGTCACTTCTTGCAAGGCTAAAACAAGTTCTTGTGACCCATCAAAAACGGTCCCTCTTTCAAGGCTTTGAGCTCCGATAATCGTTCCTCTAGTTGCCGGGTCAATCACATAGGCAATCCCTTTTTCCTCAAGCAAGCTAATGGCAAAATCCAACTCCTGATTAACCAAATCGGGAATGGTCACTTGACCACTTTGGACCTCTTGCGTTTCCTCTTGATTAACCGTCGATTCAGCCGAGTTATAATTTAGGACTTGCTTAACTAAGCCAATCGCCGTCGGGGCTGCACTAGTGCTTCCATAGGCTCCTGCTTTTGGCTCATCAAGAACCACATAAACAGAATAGAGGGGATCTTCTACCGGTGCAAAACAATAAAAGGAAGTGACATACTTTGATGACGAATAGGCCCCATCAATAAACTTCTCTGCTGTTCCAGTCTTTCCGCCAATGCTATAGCCTTCAGAAAGATAGGTCATATCGGAATCATAATCAACCACTTTTCGCATAATTTCACGCATAGCTGCTGATGTTTCTTTGGAAATAATTTGTTTGGGGGATTCAGTCTG
The DNA here is from genome assembly GCA_964545675.1 of uncultured Lachnospiraceae bacterium. Classification (GTDB taxonomy): domain Bacteria; phylum Bacillota; class Clostridia; order Eubacteriales; family Eubacteriaceae; genus Acetobacterium. Next base: position 38,774 of record CAZJGM010000002.1, read on the forward strand.
ACCCTCCTTGCTAGCACTTGAGATAATCGTCGGGTTAAGATAATAACCGTTATTAACCACTGAATTTAAAGCCGTAATCATTTGAATCGGGGTAGTTGCCAGTCCTTGTCCAAAGGAAAAGGTTGCATAATCAACAACATTGATGCCCTCTTCTTCGCGGGAAAGATGATTGATAATCCCGGCTTCCTCACCGGTTAATTCAATTCCTGTCGTCTTACCCAGACCAAAGTTATAGACATATTGGTAGAAAATCTCCGGATCCAAGGCTTCGATAATCTGAACCAGTCCGGGATTACAGGAGTGGGCAATGGCATCAGATACGGAAACAGTCCCATGGGGACCGGTTGCACATCTGATTACAGCATCGCCGACGGCAATGGAACCATCGCAATAAACCATTGTTTCTGGGGTCACAACCCCCTCTTCAAGAGCGGCAGCACCGGTTAAGGCCTTAAAGGTTGAGCCTGGCTCATAAATAAAACTAACCCCTTGATTTTTATACATCTGGGCTAATTGTTCACTTTCGTCTAAACCCTCTAAATTTTCTGCGTAACTAGCAGCAAAATTGGGATCAATGGTATAGGGATCATTTAAATTATAGTCCGGTGCCGTCGCCATAGCTAGCACTTCGCCGCTTTTACTATCCATAACAATGGCCGTTACACTTTTCGTTTTCCAATTAACGGCCGCCTCTTTTACAGCCTTTTCCGCCATCAGTTGAACATTGCTATCGATCGTTAAGCTAATGTCCTCGCCTTGGACTGGATCTTTTAAAATTTTGGTCTGCGAGGCAATTTGATTGCCATTGGCATCTTTCTGATAATAAACGACCCCATCTTCACCGCTTAGGACATCATCATAGGTCGATTCTACCCCATAAAGACCAGTATAATCGACTCCGGTAAAGCCCAAAATATAAGAAGAAAAATTACCATTGGTATAGTAGCGGCGGTAATCTTCTAATAATTCAATGCCATTATAACTTTCAATTTCGCCTTCTGAATTATAGATAGCCTCTGAATTTTTAATGGCTAAGGCCAAGGTATTATCGACCTTCCCCCTGATAAGGATCGGTTGATTTTCTTTTCGGATAGCTGTCTCATAAATGCTTTCATAACTATAATCCAGATCTTTTGATAAACTTGCCGCCACAACACCGGGATTTTTAATCAATTTCGGTGTTAGATAAAGGGTTCCATCAATCACATCAACGCCCTCATACTGGTGGGCCATTATTCTAATTTCTAAGGCCGAACTGATTCCACTTTTAACTTCAACAATATCATCTTCCGTCTGTGATAGTTTTTCGATCACTTCTTCATAGTCTAAATTCAAATTAGAGGCCAGTGTATTGGCCAAACGCTCTTTATTTTCAACCTCATAGGGAATCACATTAACGGCTGTCGCTGAAGAATCCTTGGCCAATACATTGCCATTGCGATCATAGATGTCTCCCCGCGAGGCTTTGATCGATACTTCTTCCACTAATTGATCAACTTGACGTTCATATTTTCCTTCTGAACTAACAATTTGTAAGTAAAATAAATTTATAATTACAATAATTAAGCACAGAGAAAGAATCACCATGGCACCCAGAATTTTAGTCTGTTTTGCTTCCGGTCGAATTTTTTTCTGTGCTTTTCTTTTTTTATCCACGTTTTTTCTCCATCTTTTTCATTTTCAAAATCATTATAACTGAAATTTTTTGATTTTATCTTAAAAAAGACTTTGTAGCCATTCTAAAATGATCTCACCTTCACCTTGCTTATCTTTTTCCTCCAAGGGTTTAATAATTTCTCGTCGGTATTGTTCTTGGACTGGTTCTTTCATTCCATAAGAACGGGCTTCTGCTTCAATTGCTTGAAGATTCATATTGGTCACAAGTTGTCCATCTTTACTATCATTTTCTTGAATGGCTTCTTCAAGGGTTTTTTGCAAATCTCTGATTTCAGCATTGATTTCATTAATCGAAGAATGTTGAAAGAGCAACAAAACCATCAATATAAATAAGGGAATACCGATCATGATAATATAAGATGTCAAGGTTAACCGTTTCTTATCTTTTTTCTTTCTAATAGTCGACATGGAAAGCTCCTTGCTTTATCGCTTTACGGCAATCCTTAATTTAGCACTCCTCGACCGCTTATTGACATTTAATTCATCTTCGCTTGGAACAATTGGTTTGCGAGTCAGAAGATCTAAAGTCGCTTTTTTCCCACAAACACAGATGGGGAAGTCCGGCGGACAGGTGCAGGGATTCGCCTGGTCTTTAAATAAGTGTTTAACGATTCGATCCTCAAGAGAATGAAAGGTAATCACTGCTATTCGTCCCCCCGGTTTTAAGGCCTTGATCCCCTGAATAAGTGCCTCTTCAAGGATCTTTAATTCACCATTAACTTCTAGGCGAATGGCTTGAAAAGTCTTTCGAGCCGGATGTTTTTCCTTAAAACGCATCTTTGGTGGATAGGCTTTTTTTATAAGCTCACTTAATTCAGTGGTCGTTTCAATCGGTTTTTGATTGCGATTTCTAATAATTGCTTTGCTAATCGACGATGCATAACGTTCTTCACCATAGATTTTAATAATCCGAATTAGATCTTTAAAGTCATAGTTATTAACGACTTGGTAAGCCGATAAAGATGCACTTTGATCCATCCGCATATCGAGAGGACCCTCCCGATGATAGGAAAAGCCTCGGGTATCATCATCCAGTTGAAATGATGAAACCCCGAGGTCATATAGAATACCATCAATTCTAGGGAGATGGAGATCTTCTAGAACTTTGGTTAAACTGGTAAAATTACTTTTTACAAAATACTGTTTACAGGGAAACTTACTCAACCGTTTCTGTCCATAAGAAAGGGCAAAATCATCTTGGTCAATGCCTACTAGAATGCCTTTAGGACTAAGGGCTTGGCAAATACCTTGGGCATGACCGCCACCACCAAGGGTACAATCAACATAAAGGCCATCTGCTTTTATCGCTAAAGCATCAATCGTCTCTTTATATAATACCGATAAATGAGAAAATTCACAAGAATCTGTCATATCCCAAGCATGGCCATGTTTTCGGCAATGTCCTCATAATCTAAATCTTCTGATTGGTTATAGCCTTCCCAGACTTGCTTATCCCAGATTTCAAGACGATTGGAAACCCCAATAATGGCTACTTCTTTACTAATTTTGGCATATTTTCGAAGCGATACTGGCACACTTACCCGTCCTTGTCGATCAAGTTCGCAATCGGCAGCACCAGCAAAGAAAAAGCGGGTAAAAGCACGGGCATTTTTATCAGAAACCGGTAAGGCTTTTAATTTATCCTCAAACTTTTCCCATTCTTCTAGGGAAAAAACGAAAAGACAACAGTCTAGACCTTTGGTTAAAACAAATTGGCCGCTTAAAGACTCTCTGAATTTTGAAGGAATAATCAATCTTCCTTTATCATCAATATTATGGCTGTATTCCCCAAAAAACATTTTCTTTTCCCCCCTTCCGAATTTAGTCTTCCACTATGTTCCATATTATACCACAGTCCACCACTCACTACAAGGACCGCAAGGGCATATTCGGCAAAAATTTGATATCCTTTTGTTACTAAATTTCGACAATTGTATCCATTTTTCAACGTCACCAAGTCCTTTCAAATGCTTGGCTATTATTAACTTTTTCTTTTAAAATTTCTGGATTCAATCACTTTTTCTTGTGGTTCTGAGCATTTTAGTTTAAACTATAATAATAAAGAAAATTAAGGAGTAATAAACATGAGAGCACTCGTTACGGTTATTGGAAAAGACCGCACTGGAATCATCTATAATGTTTCCAAAATTCTTGCCGAAAACAATGTAAATATTGAAGATATCAGTCAAACGATCATGAATGATTTTTTTACCATGATCATGTTGGTGGATTTATCAAAAATGACCATCCCCTTCAATGCACTAAAGGATTCACTTGAAAAATGTGGCGACGAAATTGGTATGTCAACTCGTATTCAGCATGAAGATTTATTCAATGCCATGCACACAGTCTAGGGGACGGCTATGACAGTATTTAAAGATGTCCTTGAGACAGTCCGCATGATTGAAAAAGAAAAATTAGATGTTCGAACCATAACTATGGGTATTTCACTCTTTGACTGTATCGATTCTTCAGGAGAAAAAAGCCGTCAAAAAATTTATGATAAAATTACCCGCTTAGCCGAGCATTTAGTAAAAGAAGGCCAGCGAATTGAAACAGAGTTTGGCATTCCAATTGTCAACAAACGTATTTCAGTTACCCCCATTGCCTTGATTGCTGGTGCCAGTAATGATAAAAATTATGTCGATTATGCCAAGACCTTAGACCGGGCAGCCAATGAAGTCGGCGTTAATTTTATCGGTGGTTTCTCAGCCCTAGTCCCCAAAGGTTTTACCAAGGGCGATTCGATTTTATTTGATTCGATTCCTGAAGCCCTTGCAAGCACCGAACGGGTCTGTTCGTCGGTTAATCTAGGATCATCCAAAATGGGGATCAATATGGATGCCGCCAAACGGCTGGGAGAGATTATTAAAAAAACCGCTTATCTGACTAGGGACGCTGATTCGATTGGTTGCGCCAAATTTGTTGCCTTTGCCAATGCCGTCGATGATAATCCCTTTATGGCCGGAGCCTTTCACGGTGTTACCGAAGGGGAGTCGGTCCTCAATGTCGGAGTTAGTGGTCCTGGTGTCGTTAAGCGGGCTTTAGAAAAAGCCCAAAATGCCTCCTTTGGCGAAATGGCTGAGTTGATTAAAAAAACTGCCTTTAAAATTACCCGAGCAGGTCATTTAGTCGGAACCACTGTCGCTGACCGCCTTAATGTTCCCTTTGGCATTCTTGACTTGTCGCTGGCACCAACACCAGAAGTCGGCGACTCGGTCGCCCGAATTTTAGAAGAAATGGGCCTTGAACATTGTGGAGCCCACGGGACCACAGCTGCCCTAGCCATGCTAAACGATGCTGTTAAAAAAGGCGGCATCATGGCCTCAACCTCCGTTGGTGGCTTTAGCGGGGCCTTTATTCCCGTCAGTGAAGATGAAGGCATGATCGAAGCAGTCGAATGTGGAGCCCTGACCTTTGATAAATTAGAAGCAATGACCTCTGTTTGTTCAGTTGGCATTGATATGGTCGCCATTCCCGGTGATACTCCGGCTACGACTATTTCCGCCATCATTGCTGATGAAGCTGCTATCGGGGTGATTAATAATAAAACCACTGGTGTTCGCATCATCCCCGTTTATGGCAAAACCATTGGGGATAGTGCTGAGTTTGGCGGTCTCCTGGGTCGGGCCCCGATCATGGCCGTTAATCAAAATGACAGCTCAATTTTTGTCAATCGGGGTGGACAAATTCCTGCCCCCATTCATAGTTTTAAAAACTAATCGTGACCAATAGCCGCAAGGTTTAATTGGATAAAAAAAAAGGAGAAACAAAAAAATGAAAAGAAAACTATTAGCCATCTTGTTCTTCTCACTGATTCTTGCCCTTGGTAGTGCGTGTTCCAATGGAACTAGTGAAGAAGTCAGTGAATCTGACTTAACCGTTGGGATCGTTCAGTACATGGACCATGTTGCCCTTGATTCTGCCAGAGAGGGTTTTGTCGATGCCCTTGCTGATAATGGTTTTACCGAAGGTGATACACTTACTATCGATCTTCAAAATGCCCAAGGTGACCAAAGTAACTTATCAACCATTTCTGACCGTTTCGTTAGTGACAATGTCAACCTTGTTCTGGCCATTGCCACACCAGCTGCCCAATCGATTGCCGGAAAAACGACCGAAATACCTATTGTTGCAACGGCTGTTACCGATTATGAAACCGCTCGTTTAGTCGACTCCAATGAGTCTCCTGGCGGTAATGTCACTGGCACCACTGATATGAATCCAATTGGTGAGCAAATTGATTTACTGGTCGAATTGTTTCCCGATGCTAAAACAGTCGGCGTTCTCTATACCTCTAGTGAAGATAATTCGGTTCTACAAGCCAGCCTTGCCAAAGAAGCCATCGAAGCCAAAGGTCTTTCTTATGTTGAAGTGACCGTTACTAATTCTAACGATGTTCAACAGGCTACTCAATCAATTGTCGACCAATGCGATGCCATTTACATCCCCACTGATAATGTCTTTGCTTCAGCCATGCCACAAGTTCGTAGCATCACAACTCAGTCTAAAACACCAGTCATCTGTGGTGAAGCGGGCATGGTCGACTCTGGCGGTCTTGCTACCCTTGGGATCAACTACTACGACCTGGGCTACCAAACCGGTTTAATGGCTGTTAAAATTTTAAACGACGAAGCTAGTCCTGAAACGATGCCAATTGAAGCATCAACGACTTTCGACTATGCCATTAACCAAGAAGTTGCCCAAGAAATTGGCTTTACAATTCCCGAACGCTTAAAGGAATACATCATTAACTAAAAAACATTCGAGAAAGGCAAGGAGAATCAATGTTACAAATTATTTTAGGCGCAATTTCACTCGGCCTTTTATGGGCCATCATGACTATCGGTGTTTATATCACCTATCGCATCCTAGATATTGCCGATTTAACTGTTGAAGGAAGCATCGCAATGGGCGCCGCCATTGCGGCTTTCTCCATTACCAGCGGACAAAATCCCTATATTTCAACATTTTACGCTGTTATTGGTGGGTTTTCTGCCGGGCTTGTTACAGGGATTCTTCATACCAAACTCAAAATCCCGGCCTTATTATCGGGGATTTTGACCATGATTGCCCTATACTCTGTCAATTTACGCATTATGGGACGAGCCAATATTTCCCTTTTGCGCATGGATACCGTCTATACTGTTTTTGAAAATTTGGGCCTAAGTTCAACCAACGCTGTTATGCTTTTTGGCTTTCTTTCTATCATGGGTATTATCGGCTTATTATACTGGTTCTTTGGCACCGAAATTGGCTGCGCCATTCGGGCCACCGGCAACAATCCACAAATGGCTAGGGCCCAAGGCATTAATACCAATAATATGATCACCCTCGGTCTTGTCATCAGCAATGGTCTTGTGGCCTTATCGGGTTCATTAATTGCCCAAAGCCAAAGCTTTGCCGATGTCCAGATGGGGATTGGTTCAATTGTTATTGGTTTGGCCTCGGTCATCATTGGTGAAGTGATCTTTGGGACCCGTAATTTTTTCAATTCCCTAGTATCCCTAGTTTTAGGTGCTGTTACTTATCGAATCATTATCGCCTTAGTTCTAAAGCTCGGTATGCCAGCCAATGATTTAAAACTTTTTACGGCCATCACCGTTGCCATCGCCCTTTCACTACCAGTTCTTAAAAAATATCTTCGCCCCCTTAAAAAATCAATGCCGGGAGGAGATGCCTAGATGCTTATAATTAATGACATTGAAAAAAAGTTTAATCCAGGAACAGTTAATGAAAAAACGGCCTTATCACATTTAAATTTAACCCTCGAGGAGGGGGATTTTGTCACCGTTATCGGTGGCAATGGAGCCGGTAAATCGACCCTGCTTAATTGTGTCGCTGGGGTTTATCCAGTCGATAAGGGAACAATCTTAATTGGTGATCAAGATGTGACAAAATTACCCGAACACAAACGCTCAAGCATTATCGGCCGCGTTTTTCAAGACCCGATGATGGGAACGGCTGCTAATATGGGCATAGAAGAAAATCTCGCTTTGGCCTATCGGCGGGGAAAAACAAGAAGCCTAAAATGGGGAATCAATAATAAGGAACGCAATATCTACAAAGAATTGCTCAGCCACCTCGATCTTGGCCTTGAGAATCGTCTCCATACAAAGGTCGGTCTTTTATCCGGTGGTCAACGCCAAGCCTTAACCCTTTTAATGGCAACCTTAAAAAAGCCCAAGCTTCTTTTACTCGATGAACATACAGCTGCCCTCGATCCTAAGACGGCCGATAAGGTCCTGACCCTCAGTGACCAATTTGTCCTCGACGGAAATTTAACGACCCTAATGGTTACCCATAATATGCGCCATGCCATCAAGCACGGCAATCGCCTAATTATGATGCACGAAGGCCGGGTCATTCTCGATATCAAGGGGACTGAAAAGAACAATTTAACCGTAGAAGATCTTCTTAAACGCTTTGGTCAAGCCAGTGGTGAAGAATTTGCCAATGACCGGGCATTATTAGCTTAGCCGATTTATGGTTGACCATTATTATTATTTATGCTATGATTTTAGCATAAACGAGTCGGCTGAAGCCGCTTTATAAACTTTGCTTTGTCTGAAGACCTAGATTCTAGGTCTTCTTATTTTTGTAATCTAAAGGAGATAAAAATGAATCACGAATTATGGGAAAAAGCAGTTGCCTTTCACGGTCATCATTGTCCTGGTTTAGCCATTGGGGTACGGGCTTCGTTAGAAGCTATTAAAGCCCTTAATCTTGAGTTTTCTGAAGATGAAAAAGTCCTTTGTGTCAGCGAAAATGATGCCTGTGGTGTCGATGGTGTCCAAGTTATTCTAGGATGCAGTGCCGGAAAGGGTAATTTAATTTTTAGAAACCGTGGAAAACAAGCCTTTTCTTTTTTTAATCGCAGCACCGGAGAAAGTCTCCGTCTTGTTTTAAAAGACCTTCCCCCTATGGAACGCGACGAAATGGAATCCTATCTTTTAAATGAAGAGGATGCCAGAAAAATTTTCGAATTTAAAAAGCCCCATTATGACTTGCCTGAAGAAGCACGCATTTTTGAAAGTTACCTCTGTGAAATCTGTAATGAAAAAACAGCAGAACACATGATTCGATTGGAAAACACAAAAAAAGTTTGCCTCGACTGTGCTTCACCCTACACTCGTGGAATCTAAAAATAACTCCCCAGATTATGGATCTGGGGAGTTATTTTTTAATGAATACCCGCCTCTAAGGAGATTGTACTGCCCTGAGGATCACGTTTAATGACAATTTTTTGATCAATTTTTCCTTTAAGCTCATCGAGATGAGAAATAATCCCCACTAAACGATTGCCTTTTGTTAGATCGGCCAATATTTCCATGGCTTTTTCTAAGGATTCACCATCAAGAGAACCAAAACCTTCGTCGATAAAGACGGTATTTAGCTCGACCCCTCCGGAAAAACGTTGAATGATATCAGCTAAACCCAGAGCTAAGGCCATGGAGGCCTTAAAGGATTCGCCCCCCGATAGTGATTTAACCGCTCTGTTTTTACTTGTCCACTTATCTTTTACATCAATTTCTAGGCCCGATTTGCTTTGCTTATTTGACCCCTCTTCTCGCCTAAGTAAATGATAACGACTATCGGTCATTTTTATAAGCCGTTTGTTGGCTTCAATAAGCACCATATCAAGGTAAACCCCTTGGACATATTGCTCAAAAGCAAGTTTTTCTTTTTGGGCTAATTTGCCATTAGCCGTATTGGAAAGATTACTAATGGCAATAAATTCTTTGTCTGCTTTGTCCCGTTCTTTTTCTTGCTTGGCTAAAGACTCCTTTACCTGCTGATTGGTCTTTATAATAAACTCAATTTCCTTTACCTTTTCCTGAATAAGACTTTGCTGGCCATAGAGTTGGTCTTTCTTCGTTTTTAATTGGTCAATCGCTACTTTTTCACGGTGATTAATTTGATTTTCAAATTGACTAATGGCTTCTTGAACCCTCGTTTTATGGTCTTCATGGTCTTTTATTGTTTTTTCTAATTGACTAATTTGATCTTCTGTCCGTAAACCCCGATAATAGTCTTCGGCTGTCCTAAAATCATTAGCTTCTAGTTTTTTATCTAATTCTTCTTTTGCTTTTTTCAAAAGCTCTTCAATCGTATTAAGCCGTTTTCTAGCCGCTTCAATCAATACCTGGCCTTCGCCAATTTTTTTCCTAAGTTCGTCATCATTCTTTTGCGCTTTTTCTAAGGCCTTGACCATTTTTTCTATGGTACTCTCTTTTTTTCTAAGCTCCTCTATGGCTATCTCTTTGTTTTCGTATTTTAAGCTATTCGCAATTCCTTGAATTTCTGCCTTTAAGCCAGCTAAATAACTACTATGGGCAGAAAGTGATTGTTTTAATTCTTCAAGTTTGTTTTTATCTGACTCTTCTTTTTCTTCTAATAGACCCTCTTCCTTTTCAAGTTCTTTTTTTTCATGGCTTTCTTTTTGGGCTTTTTCGAGTTTTTCCCTAACTTCTTGACGGTCTTTAGCATTCTTCTTTAAATTCTCTTCAATCACTTCTTGTAATAGGCAAGGGTCAGAAAATTCTAAAGCACATTTAACCGCTTGTCTTTTAATTTGTTTGTCTTTATTATCCTCTTCAATTTTTAAGCCACTGCAGTTTTCACTTATTTTTTGAAAAGTGCTTCTTAGCACCTCTAACTTCTTTTTTTCCTCATTTAATTGGCCTTGCGAGGGGGCTTCTGATGATTTTTTAGCCTTTTGGGGATGTTCTAAAGACCCACATACTGGGCAAGGATGATTTATTTTTAAATTTTCTGCTAGGATTCCCGCTTGTTCCCGATAAAAAAACATCTCTAGTTGATCATAGTTCTTTTTCTTTGCTTGGAAAGTTCCTTCTTTTTTCTTAAAATCAAGCTTTGCTTTTGCCAGTTCTTTTTTTATTAAAAGCCCCTCCTTAAGCAATTGATTCAAATTTAAAAAGTCACTTCTTTTTTCCTCCAAGTCCTTTTTTTCTTGTTCATAAAGGAGCTTTTTTGTTTCCGTATCTTTAAGTAGAGTCAGTCTTTCTTTAATCGTCTTTAAAGACTCTTTAATTTTTATAAGCCTTTTTTCACGCTTTACTTTCTCCTCATTAAGCTTTTTTTCTTCCTGCTTCCTTGCTTCTTGGTCCTTTAATTTCTGGTCCAATTTTTCATAATCAACTAAATTATCTTTGATTTTTTGAATATCAAACTGAAGTGTCTGGCCTTTCTTTTCTTCCTCTTTTAATTCCTTTAGTTTTTCTTGTCCAGTTTTTTGTAAGGCTTGATTGGCTTGGACTTTTTTTTCATTTTCATCAATTTCTTGCTTAAGGTTATTTTCTTCCTTTAGAAGGCGTTGCCATTCATCCATTTTGGGTTTAATAAAATAACGTGCTTTTTTTGCCGATTGACAGACCTTTTTTGCGTCAACAATGTCATCTTCCTTGGCCATTAGACTCAGTCTCTTATTTTTTTCGCCTTCACATTTTAAAATAAGTGAATTTAGCTCTTCACCGCTGGTTATTTGTTGAATGACGAGGTCTAGAGCCGTTTGAAGGTCTTTGATGGCCTTTAATTGCTTTTTCTTTTTAGCCTTCTTTTTAGCAATTAATTGCTCAAGAAAGGCCATCATTTCTGATGTCATATAGACACTTTCTTTTAATTTCATAAATTCTTCATAACCTTCTGCCGAAAGATCACAAACAATATGGTCGTACTCTAATAAAATTTCTTGCTTAATCTCTTTTAGGGCTCTTTGACACTGACTCATTTCGTTTTTTAATTCAAATTGGATATTTTTATAAAATTCGGTTGCAAATACCCGCCTAAAAATTTTACCCCGTTCTTCACTATCGGCAAAAAGGAGCTTTAAAAATTCCCCTTGCGCAATCATGGCTATCTGTTTAAATTGCTGGTGGTTAACCCCAAGGATATCAATTACCTTATTGGTCACTTCTCGACTACCGGTGATTGTATCCGTTCCCGGCAATAAGAGTTCTGCACTCGCTTTTTCACTCACCCAGGCATCTTTACTTCGCTTAGAAGGCCGCATATAAGAAGGATTCCTAGTAATCTCATAAGTAATCCCTTTATTTTCAAAAATAAACTGGACAAAGGTTTTTCTTTCGGCCTTGGCAAAGTGGCTTCTGAGTGTATCAGACCCCCGGTTTTCACCACTAACTTCGCCAAATAAGGCAAAGGAAATGCCATCAAAGATCGTTGTTTTCCCAGCCCCCGTATCACCAGCGATCAAAAACAAACCATTTTTTTCAAACCGTTCAAAATCAATTTCAACCACTTGGGCATAAGGACAAAAAGCACTCATGATCAGTTTTTTGGGTTTCATCTTTCCTCCAATCGCTTGACAATTTTCTCAAAGATACTTTCTTCTTCTTCGGTCATCTCTATATTATTTTGATTTAAATAAAACTCGCGAAATAATTCCAAACTGGTTTTTTCCTTAAGATCTTCTCCCGTTAAACGATTAGGATCAAGGTTTTCTCTACTTCTCTGGTTGTCAAAATCAAGGACCATGACATTGGGATAAACATCCCGAACTTTTGCAATTGCATCAATAATCTCTTCTTCATCAGTTAGGATAATGTGAACATAGGCATCGGCTTCGACCGCTTCAAGGGTTTTGCCCTGCCTTAGTTGAGCCAATGTAGAGCGCAGGACTTTCATCTCGCGACGTGGGATTAAGGGGATCAGTTTAAAATCAAGATCACCCTTTTCTTTTAATTCAAGAATCACCACTGATTTTTTGTGATTAACTTCAGAAAATGAATACTTTAAGGGCGAGCCACTGTAGCGTACCGTTTTTCGACCCATTGCCTGAGGCCGGTGGATATGGCCAAGAGCCACATAATCAAACGCTTCAAAGGCTGACACATCGACATTATCAAGGCCTCCAAGAGACTTGACTTCGGAATCCGACCGCTCTGGGTCTTGATCACCAGCCGTTACAAATTGATGACTTACTAGGATATTGCGTTCGTCCTCATTAATCGTTGAAGTCTCTAAGGCTAAGCGAATGGCTTGGTCAAAAGAGGCTGCTTTTAAGTCTAACTTTCGATTGACCATAATTGGTTTAAGATAGGGCATTAAATGAATATGAATGTTGCCAAAGTCATCTGTTAGGGTAATTTTAGGGATTTCTCCATTGTAATCCCCAGCTATATGAATACGGTGTTTGCCCATGATCCGACTGCCAAATTCTAAACGCTCAGGGCTATCGTGGTTGCCACTGACCAAAAAAACATTCATTTCTTTTTTAGCCAATATGGTTAAAAAATCATCGAGCAGGTCGACCGCTTCAGCAGGTGGAATTGACTTATCATAAACATCACCCGCAATAATCATCCCCTCGACCTCTTCCACTTCGGCAATCTTTAAAATTTCATTTAAAATATATTTTTGGTCTTCAATCATCGAAAAATCATTGACTTTTTTCCCAATATGAAGATCAGCGATGTGCATCAATTTCATTTTCTGCCCTCCCCTTTTTTTACTTACTCTAAACATAACCGAAAAACTTGCTAAATTCAAGTCTAAAAAAGCACTGATTTCTCAATCAGTGCTTCGTTATGATTTTTATAATTTATTTCTTTTCCGGTTCGGCCATAAAATTATCAATGTCTTCTTTTGTCTTCTCACCTAAAATTTCAGCTTCTTTATAAATCGAATCCGTCTCAGCCGGTTTAAGTTTTTCTTTTTTCGCTAATTTTTCAGCTTCTTCATAAATGCCTTCTTCTTCTTTAAAAGTTTTTGCTTTTTTAGGTTTTTTTGCCAGATCTTCTTCTTCTGGCTTCATAAATGAATCTTGCTTTTCAGTTGTTTTTTTTCCATCTTGTTCAGCTTTTTCATAGATCGAATCGATTGCATGAGGAATATTTTTTTCTCTTTCCCCTAATTCTTCAGCATCCTTATAAACACCTTTTTTATCATCTTTTACCATTTTGATTCCTCCTTTTTTTTATGCAGATTTCCTGCTAATCATTTATTATCGATATTTTATACCCTTCAAATAGTAGCCATGCCTATCTGATAGGAGTATAAACAATCTCTTTAACTGTATATACCATCATTTCCTCATTTAAACCATAATTTTTATTTTTTTTCACGATTACGATCATAGACGCGCTCAGTCGGATAAGCAAATTCAATATCATCTTCCATCAAGAAACGGTCAAGAACCTTTTCATAAACCTGCTGCGAACTATCCCGTCGATTACGATAAGCACAAAGATAGCGAATCGTTAAGGTGATCCCATTCTTATTGTGGATGCTGGTATAGACTGTTGGATCAAGCTTGGCATTAAAAATCATAAATTTTCGCGAGGCTTCTTTAATACTGGCCTCTGCTTGTTCAGAGATTGATTCCCCATGTTGCTTGGCAATCTCTAATAAAATTTCTTTTGCCTTTTTCCAATCGCTTTCATAGGTGACATGAATTGGAATTTCTTCCCAAACATAAGGAATACCCATGCTATAATTAAATAAATGCTCACTAAAAACCATACTGTTAGGAATATGGACAATTCGACCAGTACTTTGATCGGCATCGACCCAGTTGCGGGTTTCCATCAAAGCAAATTCAAATAATTGGATGTCGATCACATCTCCTGATGTCCCATCAATCTCAATTCGATCGCCGACATTAAAAGGCCCTTTCCAGATGATATAAGCCCATCCAGCAATATTCATAATCAGATCTTTCATGGCTATGGCTACTCCAGCTGAAAAAAGACCTAGAAAGGTTGTCAAAGACTGAATACCGACAAACCAAACACGGCCCACCAGAATAAAGCCAAGAACGATAAAAATATAGCCTCCGGCTTTTTTAAGGCGGTAATAGGTTTTTGTGTCCTTAATGGTTCGGTATAATACTCTGCGAATCACCCCATAAGCAATCGCCAGACCAATAATAATAATTAAACTTTTAAAAATTTGTATCTGAAGGCTGGGAGCCAGACCCAGTTGGGCTTCTAGTAATTCTTGTATTTGCCTCATCTTTAACCTCCTTTTTCATTTTTGCCGGTGTACTGATCCTCAATGAGGATTTCTTTTTCTATCATGTTATTGGCTCAATTCTTATTATCGTCGGTGTCTTGGGGACAAATTTTTTCGATCAAATTCATTTTAAAGATTAAATCTCAAAAACATCGCCAGTATGATAATTGATAAAGGTCTCATCCAGTTGTTGACTAAGCATGGTCTGACCCTGTTTTCCAGTACAATGACAGGCCCCAATAATTTTTATCTCTTTTTCCTTTAGGTAATCGACAATTGTATTTATCTTTTCATCATCTTCTTTAACTAGGTGCAAACCACCAATGACTGCGTAAATCGGCAGACCTGTTCGCTGAATAACCGTTTCAAGGATATTAACAATGCCGACATGGGAGCAACCCACTAAAAGGACAAGGCCTTTATCGCTTTTAATGCCAATGGCGATTTCATCCAAAAAGGGATCTTTTTTATACTTGCCCGCTTCTTTTAAAAACATCGTTTGATTAGTGTTTTCAAAGGCCGGATCTCTTAAGAAATGGGTGATGACAAAGAGGTTCTCGCTAAGATAGACAATCTCATCTTTGATAAACTTCGTCTCGATCTGATGGTCATCTAAAAAATCCTGATCAAAGGCATTTCCCGTGTACTCGTAGTTACCCTTTTCTCTTAAACTATATTTAGGCGTAAAAAAGCCCTCCCCTAGATAGAGCTTAATACTAGGATTAATTTCCGTTATTAACCGTTTAAAACCACCACTATGGTCATAATGGCCATGGCTGATAATCACGGCATCAAGGGTTTTTAAATTGATCCCTAATTTTTTAGCATTATCAATAAAGGCTCCACTTTGGCCAGTATCAAAGAGGATTTTTTTACCATCGCCTTCAATAAGGATGGCTAAACCATGTTCGGCCTCTAAATCCTCTCTTTGCCCTTGCTTATTTTCAATTAAGGTCGTTAGTTTCATCTATTTTACCTCTTCTAAAATGATCATTTCTTTATCTTAATTCCCAATATCTTGGCCAACAATCATTTCTCTTGCCTTTAGTCGATCTTCTTGTCCCTAAAATTAACCACTCCTTGGATTTTTTATGCAATACTTTTTTCTATTTGAGCAAAAAATTTAGTATCTTCTCTTAAGATATGGCCAACAACTAAGTCATAAAACATAAAATCGAGTACTTCTTCAACTTGAATTTCTTTATTTAATGCTCTAGTTTTTAAATCCTCTGCTTTTTCTAAAAGTTCTTGGTGAATTTTTTGATGAACGCGATAATGGCCATAGCCAATTTCCTTTAAAACGCTTTCTTCATAGTCAAAATGATCCTTGGTCTCCTTTACCAAGCGTTCTAAATTGAAAATCAAGGTCTGTGAATCTCCTAATTGACTCTCTTTTATTTCATCGATTAGCAATACTAAATCTTGGTGTTGGCTATCAATATTTTTTTCACCGCATTCCCAAGATTCCTTCCAGCTTAAGGAAAAATTATCTTCTTCTTCCCTTGTCGACAAAATAACCCGGTTTTTCCCTTGGGCCTTTGCCTGGTAAAGGGCCCCATCGATCCGATTATAAAGACCTCCATAGTCTTCCTCTGTTCTTCGCTCGGCTACGCCAAAGCTGACCGTGTATTTTCCAGCGACCGGATGAACATTGCCTTCGATCAGCTGGCGGATTTTTTCAGCTAGTTGGTAAGCCCCAGCTAGGTCGACATGTGGCATTAAAATAACAAATTCCTCGCCACCAATCCGCAGGACATAGTCTGATGCTCTAGTATTGGCAAGCAAGAGCTTAGCTATTTCTTTCAATACTAAATCCCCGACCGGGTGTCCCTAGGTATCATTGATTATTTTAAAATCATCGATATCTAAAATTGCTGCCGATAAGGGATACTGATAGCGTTTTGATCGCTCGACCTCGCCTTCTATTATTCCCTCTAGAAAATGGCGATTATAGAGGCCTGTTAATTCATCTTTCTCGGCCTTATCTTTTAATATTTCTTCTGCCTTTTTCTGGTCAGTAATATCATAGGCCGAGATTAAAGTAATATCCTTTTGATTATATTTCCCACTAAAGCCAGTGATCAGCATCGATCGGATTTCTCCATGCTTATCTTCTATTTTGGCTTCGACCTTATCTAATTTTTCTCCTTTTCTTATCTTTTTGATGCAGTCATTAATATCTATATCTAAGTACTTAATGGCTTTTTCAATATGCTTTTTTTCTCCTTCATTTAAAGTCATAATTTCTTGGGCATCTGTATTGTTAAGGATAATTTCTCCTTCTTCATCAACTAAAAATAAAGCCCCTTTCATTGTCTGAAATATTTTAATGATATTTTCATTACTTTCATTAATATCAATAAATGCATATCTTAAGGTTTTAGTAGCTGGGACTAAGATTAATAAGGTAATCATTATAATTCCCAGGATAATCAGATAAAAAACAATTCTGACAACTTGTTCCAATCGAAGAATATCATTTTCTGCTTCAGCATTATATTGAAAAACAATTTCATCCATCTTCTCTAAAAACACTTTTTCATTCTTATTAATTTTTTTAATTTCTTCAAACATTTGATCACTATTGACCACTTCTTGTCTGCCTAAGTTTACAACCTGCTTGCCAGAAGTAAGGATCTTATTAAAATAAGGATTGATCTCCTTAAACATTGTCATTATCGTCTCACTATTTTCGATGCCTAAGCCTGTTGCTTCATTACAATTAATTAGGTCTTGGTGGGCACTTTTAAAGGATTCTAGGGATTCTTCTAGATCCTCAATATGGTAAGTCAAACTAGCAGGATTCGGATTTTGGTAGATCATCAAGGAGTTTTTACTTATTTTTTGACTTAGCATCCGCTGCCTTCCGGAAATATTAATGACATTGGCCATATCTTTGCCATGATCAATTTGGTTTTGGATAATTATCTGACCGGAAATAAAAAATAGCAATAAAAGTAGGGTAATAATAATATAGCGTTTTTCTATTTTTTTATATATCTTTTTATAATCCATAAGCCTCTTCTTTCTTTAATCATTCCACTTTACTGTAACTATGATAAGATAAATTAACCAATCTGGCAAGGCTTGAATGCATTATCTTTAGAGCTATTCTACCCTATTTTCCCGATTTGCGTTATCCTAGTAAACGATCGGGTATACATATAATAAAGAAAATATAGAAAGGATGCGACTGATATGGAAAAAATTTTATTAGCTGTGGATGGTTCTGAATATTCTGATCGGGCATTGGTAAAAGCAAAAGAAATAGGAACAGCTCTTAATGCTGAAATTACTATATTATATGTGATTGAGGATATTGCTAGCTTTCCTTATGTCAGTAGAGGGATCGACATTAGTTCTTTGAGAGAGGTGTTCAACGAACAAGGTAAAAAAGTACTCAATGCTGCCTTGGAACTTTTTAAAGACTATGCTGGTAAAGTAGAGACACTCACAAAAACTGGGAACCCAGGAGGTGAAATATTAAAAGTTGCCGACGAAGGAGATTACACCCTTATCATACTGGGAAGTAAAGGCATGGGAGTTATCTCTAGAGCAATATTGGGAAGTGTCTCAAATAAAGTTGTAAATAATGCAAAGACCTCTGTATTAATAGCTAGATAATGTTTTTTGATTGAACTACTCAACAAAAAAGGTCTTGAATCCGGCTAGTCGAATTCAAGACCTTTTTTTTATTCTAATTCACAGCCACAAATATTTGAAAGCAGAATGGTCATCGTATAATGGTAGTCATCCTTACTCATCTCGTGATCGATAGCCGCTAACAACTTAAACACTTTGTCTGCCTGACCCTTAACTACAGTTGCCAAATCACCGACTTGATAGTCTAGATTTGACGCTTTAATCACTTGTAAAACCCGGTCAACCTCTTGTAAATAATTCTTTGAGTCGATCGGAGAATAACTAATCTGGCAAGAAACTAGATGTTCTTTTTCCACTTGGCACATATAAAGCCTCCTCTTTCACTTACTGATAATCGTTTTTCTTGCTCACTGCTAATGTCTTCTTCTTTAGCCGTCGGTGAAATAAACAAGCACTCCCCACTGCCGGTCAAGCTCTCCGGATCCCAGCCTTTAAGGTCAGCCATGGCTTTAAAATCAGCGTGTTTAAAGACTGTGTTCTTGCGAAAAATCTCACTTTGGTAAAGGTCTCCCCATTGGCTCTCCCGGTTAATGGTCCCAATTAAGAGTGAGCCCTTTGTCTTTAAGACCCGCTTCATCTCGGCAAAGGCTTTTTGCGGTTCTTTGATAAATTCAAAGGCGGCCATGGAAAAAACACCGTCAAATGTTTCATCGGCAAAGTCAAGCTTATAAACATCCCCGAGGCGAAAGTCAATCGCCGGATTTTTCTTTTTGG
>CAZJGM010000003.1:0-56925 GCA_964545675.1 uncultured Lachnospiraceae bacterium
TATGGATTTTGAAAAATTATGGCTGGCCCAGGCCCAAGCCAAAAAAATTGGTGACCCACAAAAGTTTTGGGACCAACGAGCCCAAGAGTTTAATGATATTGGCAAAGATTCGAAAGATGAGATCGTCGACTGTCTTTATCAAAAAGGGGTAATCTTTAAAGGGGCCAAGGTCTTAGATATCGGTTGTGGGGCCGGTCGTCACTCGACGGCTTTTTTAAAGTATGGTTGCCAAGTAACCGGCATTGATATTTCACCGGCAATGATTGCCTTTGCCAAGGAAAATACCAAAGCTTTTGATCCAAATTTATCAAGCTTTAAGGTTTTACCCTGGGACCAGGCCGATTTAGAAAAGGAGGGCTGGGAAGACCACTTTGACCTGGTTTTTGCCTCCATGAGTCCGGCTATTAATGGTCCTCAGGCCCTTAAAAAAATGATTAGAGCGTCAAAAAATTACTGCTACATGAGTAGCCACCTTCAAAAAAGAGATGCCCTAGGAGAAGAATTAAGGCAAGCACTAGGTCTAGAAAAAAGTCACAACCACCATCGCCAGACCCTCTACTATGCCTTTAATGTTTTATGGGACTTAGGTTACCTGCCAGAATTTCACCACGAAGACCACGACCGGGAAAAAATGCGGCCGATTGAAAAGGCCCAAAACTATTACGAGCGAGTCCTTGGCCTAGAAGACGATGAAGGCCGAAAGAAGCTACAGGATTATTTGGTTAAAAATGCTAAAGATGGCATGATCGAAGACCACTATCAGGCAAAAACCGGCTGGCTTCTGTGGTCGCTAGCAAAAGAATGATAAAATTACTGTGCCAATGTGACTGCGTTACAGTCATAGCCTAAGAAAAAGGTTAGAATAGACTTAATCAAATATACGAAATTAGAGGTGAATGTAATGAGTGCAATGGACGTAACAAAAGATAATTTTGAAAAAGAAGTGCTTCAGTCAGATGTTCCTGTATTAGTTGATTTTTGGGCACCATGGTGTGGACCATGTAAGATGGTCGTTCCCATTATTGATGAAATGGCCAGTGAAGTGACCAATGCTAAAGTGGTTAAAGTAAATGTCGATGAAGAATCAGAATTGGCAGCTAATTACCGGGTTATGAGTATTCCTACCTTGTCTGTTTTTAAGGATGGTAAGATTGTTCAAACAGCAGTCGGGGCCAAGTCTAAGGCTGATCTTTTAAAGATGCTTGAAGTATAAAAAGATTTATTGTTAAAAGTATAAAAAAAGTTGATCCACTGGATCAACTTTTTTTATACTTTTTTTCGCAGCTGGACCTTATCGATCACTTCGATTTTTCCGCGAGATAATTTGACAAAGCCCTCTTTTTCAAAGTACTTAAGCATGCGAGAAACGACTTCCCTAGCTGAACCGATGTATTTTGCAATTTGTTCATGGGTCATTTCGATAAGGGTCGATCCATTTTTAGAGATTTCATCTAGAAGAAAAATGGTCAGGCGTTTATCAAAACTCATAAAGAGAATTTGCTGCAAGGCCCACATGACATCGGAAAAGCGATCAATGGTCGATTTGTAGGAAAAATTTTCGGCATAGATATTCTGGGAACAGATTTTTTGAAAAACAGATGGGCTGATGATGATCACCGAACTTTTCTTTTCAGCATCAATATGAACATCAAAGGTAATGTTTTCAATGATACAAGAGGCTGAGAGGATGCAAACGTCCCCTTGACCAAGCCGATACAAGGTGATGTCACGGCCATCTTCTGATAAAATATAGGTGCGAAGCTCACCGCTTTTAATTAGTAAAACACCAATACAATCCTGATCACCATTGTGAATGGTTTGTCCTTGCGGATATGTTTTAATGATGGCGTTTTGAAGGATCAGTTTTTGCTCTAAAGAGCTAAGCTTGTCCCAAAAACTAAGGGTTTTTTTGATAAAGGTTAGGTATTTTTGGTCGATCATGTTCCACCTCATGTTTATAATTAAAATGAGTATATCATAAAATAAAAGAATTTAGAAAAGAGATTTAGGGGTAAATAAGTAAGAAATGAATTTAGGAGAGAGCCGTGAATAAAAATATCAATCTAGTGCTTCGAAAATTAGAAACCTCGGATTTAAAGCAATTTAATGATTTATTGCGTTATGCCTTTCAAGTAACCGATGAAGATTTGTCCAAAGTTGGTTGGCAAGACGATGAAATCAGGCGATCAAAATTTCCTGTTTTGGAAGAAGCCGACGTATGGGGCTGGTTTGAGGGAGAAAAGCTGGCTTCGCAAATTGCCGTCTATCCCCTTCAAGTTAACATCACTGGTAGATTATTTGAGATGGGCTATATCACTGGTATAGCGACCTATCCTGAATATATGGGTAAGGGTTTGATGTCAACCTTGATCAAGAAATCATTAGAAAGAATGCGCGAAAAAGGACAAAGTATCTCCTTTTTATACCCTTATTCCATTCCTCTGTATCGCCATAAGGGCTGGGAAGTGATTTCTGATAAGATGACCTTTCGTTTAATGGCCCACCAATTGCCTCAAGATAACGATCTTCCTGGCCGAGTTCGCCGTGTCGCAACGGATAGTCCCGACCTGATTGATTTACACGATCGCTTTGCCAGAAGCCGTCATGGCTGTTTACTGCGAACTGAATTGGCTTGGGAAGAATACTGGCGTTGGGAAGTGGAGGATGTGAATGTAGCCATTTATTATAATCAAAAAAATGAGGCCAGCGGTTATTTGGTTTATCTAATTGAAAATGATATTTTCAAGGTCAAAGAGATTATTTACCTCAATCAGGAAGCCAGAAAAGGCTTGTGGGCCTATATTGGGGCTCATCGATCGATGATCGATGAGGTGGTTGGCAATAACTTTAATAACCACACGATCGCCTTTCTTTTTGGCGATAGTGCTATAAAAGAAAGTGTTCGCCCCTATATTATGGGAAGGATTGTCGATTTTGAAGCCTTTATTAAAAAGTATCAATTTGAAGAAGTCGATAGCGATCAAAGCCTGACCTTTGAGATTAAGGATCCGGTTCTTGATTGGAATAATCAGTCGTTTACCTTGGAATTTAAAAAAGGGAAAACACCGCTTTTGACCAAGACATTCTCTTCTAACCGGGTGGTGGTGGAGATTGGCATTTTAACGGCTATGCTTTTAGGTTATGAAAGCCCAACTTATTTAAAAAGGATCGAACGTCTTCAAGCAGATAAAAAAACCCTGGCTCTTTTAGAGCAAGTTATCCCTAATGAAAAGGTCTATTTTTCTGATTACATTTAAGTTTATTTAGGGCGATTCACTGTTAATTAAGTCAATGCCTTCTTGGAGCATGGCTTTATCAATACCACCCCGGTAACCGGAAACGATAAAGCCGTCACGATCAATAAAATAGGTGGTCGGAATCGAGGAGACTTCCATGGCGATGGCAGCATTTTGATCAAGGTCAAAATAAACGGGGAAGGCAAAGCCTTCGCGGTCGATATAAGTGATCGCCTTTTCTTTTGTTTCCCGTTGGCCATCGGTCATATTAACCATTAAAAAGCTGACTTCTTGACCTTTTTCTTGGTAAAGCTCATTAAAATCGTACATTTCAGCAAGGCAGGGTGGGCACCAAGAGGCCCAAAAGTTTAAAACGACTGGTTCTCCTTCAAAGTCTGATAATTTAACCGAATTACCATTAGGATCAGTGACAGTGAAATCAGGGGATTCGATCTTTTCTCCTGAGGGTTCTTGTGAATTAGGCTGATAACTTGGAGCAAGGCGAGTATAGGCAAAATAGGCGACCCCGATTAAGGCGACTAGACCGACAACAATTAAAAGTGTTTTTATTTTATTATTCATCATGTGTTCCTTTCCTGTAAGTATTTTTAAAAACTAAGAAGGGCTAAAAAGCGACCCATTAGACCGGTCATCATTAAGAGTCCAATGATTACTAAAAAAGCACCAGAAATTTGGTTGATTATTTTATAATGACTTTTAATAAAATCAAAGGCAAAGCTCAGGCGGTCGATGATTAAGGCTGAAATAATAACGGGAATACCAAGGCCAAAAGAAAAGGCCGTGAGCATTAAAATGCCACTTAAGGTTTGGCCACTTGAGGCCGCAAGCATTAAGGCAGAACCAAGGAAGGCACCGACACAGGGGGTCCATCCGATTGAAAAAATCATCCCAAAGAGAAAGGTTGAAAAGAAATTAAGGGTTTTCATTTCTCGATCCATGGTAAAATGACGGTTGAGGAAGGGGATCTTAAGAATCCCTAAAAAATTTAAACCAAATAAGATCACAATCCCACCGGTGATGATATTAACAAGATTGGCATAAGTCTTTAAAAAGCCCCCAATGGCTCCGGCAAAGGCCCCTAAGATCACAAAAATTAAGGTAAAGCCGAGAACAAAGCCTAAGGCATTTAAAAAAGTTTTCGATTTATGGGAGTCATCAATCTGCCCCGTAAAAAGTGATAGATAAACCGGGAGCATGGGTAAAAAACAAGGTGAGATAAAGGTGATCAGGCCTTCTAGAAAGGCGATAAAATAATTCATGACAGTCCTCATATAATAGATTTAGGTTGATAAAGGTAACCTATAAGCCTTTTTAATATTATACCGCTGAAAAAAATTTTAAACAGTGATTTAATCACCATAAACTGATTATTACAGCCTGTCTTTATGAGGGCATTTTTATGGCAACGAAAATAAAATATTTGTATCAACTTATGATCTATGATAAAATTTAGTTATTAAAAATAAAAAGACAGTTCGCAACCATCCTGTCGGTAAATAAAACTAGGGACGTCTATTTTCGAATGGATTATTAAAGGTGCCCTTGGCATCTTTTTTTTTGAACGCTTTTGAAAAAATTAAAAAAGGAGGAAAAATGGAAAGAAAAGAAGTGCCTCTTGTGAAAAAAGCTTTATCAATAAATGTAAAAAAATTGACGATTTCGGCTACTGTTTTAGCAGCTTACGTGCTTGTTATGCTACTAACTCAGAGTGTTGCGTTTGGCCAGTATCAGGTGCGTGTGGCGACCAGTTTATACGCCTTGGCGGCCATTCACCCCTTTTTAATTGTGCCACTGGCTTTAGCCAATTTACTTAGTAATACAATGATGGGTGGCCTAGGACCAATCGATATGGTTGGGGGCTTTATTGTCGGCCTACTAACGGCCGGGAGTGCTTATTATTTAAGACGCTTTCATCTTTTTTTAGTTGGACTTCCTATTTTTATCATCCCAAGCCTACTGGTGCCGATTTGGCTATCCTATCTTTTAGGAATTCCCTACCTCCTATTAGTAGTCAGTGTCGGAATTGGTCAATTGTTGCCAGCGATTTTGGGAGTCCTACTAGTGAAGTATTTAGAAAAACCCTTAAATAAATATAAGGATTAATAAAAAGAAAGGATAATAAAAATGTCTGACCAAGAAAAAAATGAAAAAAAAATAAGTGGCTTATCGTTATTAGGTAATCAAAAGGTCCCCTATACCTTTGATTATAGGCCGGAAATTTTAGAATGTTTTGACAACAAGCACCCGGATAAGGATTATTTTGTTAAATTTAATTGTCCCGAGTTTACCAGCCTTTGTCCGATGACTGGCCAACCAGATTTTGCGACTCTTTATATTTCCTATGTTCCCAATATTAAAATGGTCGAGAGTAAATCACTAAAACTTTATCTCTTTAGCTTTAGAAATCATGGGGCTTTCCACGAAGATTGCATAAATATTATTATGAAAGATTTAATTAAGTTGATGGACCCTCGCTATATTGAAGTTTGGGGGAAATTTACCCCACGCGGGGGGATTTCAATCGATCCTTATTGTAACTACGGCAAAAAAGAAACGCCCTGGGAGGACGTGGCAAGGCAACGGCTTTACAAGCACGATTTATACCCAGAAAAAATTGATAACCGATAAAAAAAGCGATTAATCGCTTTTTTTATCGGTTATTTTAATTAAATCCCTCGTTGGGCCATTAAAACATCAATTTCATTTTCGTTAATACCAACCATGGCATCACCCAAATCTTCGGATAGGTCAGCTAAAATTTTAGGCTTATCGTAATTAGCGACCGCTTCTACAATCGCTTGGGCTCTTTTTTGGGGATCGCCAGATTTAAAAATACCGGAACCGACAAAGACCCCTTGGGCCCCTAATTGCATCATTAAGGCGGCATCTGCCGGCGTAGCAACGCCACCGGCGGCTAAATTAAGCACCGGTAGTTTTCCATTATTATGAACAAATTTAATCAGTTCGTAGGACACTTGATATTCTTTGGCCAGTTGGAAAAGTTCATCTTTTCTGGTGTTTTGAACCCGGCGGATTTCCTGATTGATTAAGCGCATGTGGCTAACGGCTTGAACCACATCGCCAGTTCCCGCTTCTCCCTTGGTTCTAATCATGGCAGCACCTTCTTCAATGCGACGCAGGGCTTCCCCTAGATTTCTGGCACCACAGACAAAGGGCGTGTCAAAGGTGGTTTTATCGATATGGAAAATATGGTCGGCAGGGGATAAGACTTCACTTTCATCAATAAAGTCAATATTGATGGCCTGAAGAATCTGGGCTTCGGCAAAATGACCAATACGCACCTTAGCCATAACAGGAATGGCTACGGCGGCCATAATGTTTTTGATCATCTTGGGATCTGACATCCGCGAGACACCTCCGGCAACCCTTATATCAGCCGGAATTCGTTCAAGGGCCATAACGGCACAAGCTCCTGCTTTTTCAGCGATATGCGCCTGTTCGGGGCTAGTCACATCCATAATGACACCACCTTTAAAATTCATACTTGTATTTTTCATTGTTCCTCCTCTTGTTAGTAATTTTATTCATTTTAACCTAAATCTGATCGTATTAAAAGGACCAATAAATAATAAATGATGGGGTCAGATATAAAAATGTATCGAAACAAAAGGATAAGGTAAATAAATTTAAGAAAGCGTTGAAGTTTTGCTAACAAGTGATAAAATAAGAACAGATGGTATTTTAGTTAACAGTTAAAGTAGTAAAATAAAGCATTAAAATAAATTGAGTACTTTGCTAAAAAGAAAAAATTGGCATTTAATTTAAAAGAGCATAAATAATAAAATAAGGAGATGAGGAGTCGATGAGCGAGAAAAATAACAAACAAATTAAAATTATTAAAAATGGACCCTATCTGGTTTCTGGGGGGATTAAATTAACGGAAAAAATTATTAGCAAAAAAGATGGCAACTATATCTTTAAGGAAGGACACGTTTTGCCACAAAAGGAAAAATATAGCCTATGCCGGTGTGGGCAAACAAAAACGCCACCTTTTTGTGATGGCCAACATAATTATTGCGACTTTGACGGGCATGAAACGGCTGATATGCGCTCCTTTGAAGAACGGGCCGAAAAAATCGAGGGACCAGAACTTGATTTGCTTGATGACCACCGCTGTGCCTTTGCTCGCTTTTGCCATCGAACAACCGGTGGGGCCTGGGATTTAACGAGAAATTCCGATGACCCGATAAAAAAAGAAGAAGCCATCCTTGCCTCCCTTGAATGCCCAGCCGGACGTTTAGTGCCACTTGAAAAAAATGGCCAAGTTATTGAAGAAAAGCATCAAGCGGAAATTGCCATTCTTCAGGATCCGGGTCGGCAAGTAAGTGGCGGAATCTTTGTAAAAGGAGAGATTGAAATTATTTCGGCAAGAGGGGACAAGTACGAGACTAGGAACCGGGTCATCTTATGTCGCTGTGGTGAATCTAAAAATATGCCATTTTGTGATATGGGCCACCTGCATAAAAAATACCGCGATTGGGAAGAGACTGAATAAGTTGTTGACATATGTTATCAATGAGGTATAATTAAATAAAAATACAAAAGAGGTGAAAATAATGTCGAGACCTGTTAAATGGCGAAAAGTTTGTTCTTTACCGGAAAGTGATTTGTTTGGGCCTCTTAATGCTAGAGGATCAAATAGGGATACAATCACCATGACGGTTGAAGAGTATGAAACGATTCGTTTGATCGATCTCGAAGGAATGATGCAGGAGGAATGTGCCAAAAGTATGAATGTGGCGAGAACAACCGTTCAACGCATTTATTTTGAAGCACGAAAAAAAATTGCCGATGCCCTAGTCAATGGGCATGTTCTTAAAATTAAAGGTGGCAATTACAAATTGTGTGAAGATGGCCAACATAATTATGGGTGTAGACGATGTCGTAATCGTCATTTGCAGGAAAAAATGATAAAAAATGAAGGAGAAAAAAATGAAAATTGCAATGCCAGTCGATGAAAATACAATGGAAACTGAAGTGAGTATGTCTTTTGGACGCTCGCCTTATTTTTATATCTATGATACCGAAAGCAGTCAAGGAAGCTTTATTGAGAATACGGCGGCAGCGGCTCAAGGTGGTGCTGGGATTAAAGCGGCCCAGCTTATTGTGGATTCGGGAGCAAAAGTTTTGATCACACCACGTTGTGGGGAAAATGCAGTTGATGTTTTTAAAACTGCTGGGGTCACCTTATATAAAACCCTTGATGATTCACTTGAGACCAATATTAAAGCTTACAAAGACGGCAGCTTAAGAAAATTAGACGATATTCATGCTGGATTTCACGGGCGCGGAGGGAAGTAAAGATGAAAGTTGAAATTATTAACGGTGTCTCTCAGGGGACAAAGGAAATTTTAGCCAGAAAAGTAGGAAACCGAGAATTAGCTAAACGGATTCTAGACGATGAATTCACAGCTGTTGGTTTATACCAAGCTGATGTCGTTTCGGTGATTGTTGGCTCTGATGTGGCGGAAAAAACATCAGAGGTTGTGGTTAGTGAACTTCATGGCTCATGCCCTCAACATATTACCACCTTGGCAGTATTTGGTGATGTGACCTCGGTTGAGGCATCAATAGTGGCCATTGAAAGAAGGTTAGGAAAAAAGTGAAAATAGCCGTTCTTAGTGGAAAGGGCGGAACCGGAAAAACATTGGTATCAACCAATTTAGCTGCTGTTTTAAAAAAGTCTGTCTATGTGGATTGTGATGTAGAGGAACCTAATGGGCATCTGTTTTTCAAGCCTGATTCCATCGAAACTAAAAAGATCAGTGTTAAAATACCCCTTGTCGAGGAGGACCTTTGCACCGCTTGTCGAGAGTGTGTCGATTTTTGTCGCTTTAATGCCTTGGCACTAGTCGCCAATAAACTGGTTGTTTTTGAAGATATCTGTCACTCTTGCGGTGGCTGTATGCGACTTTGCCCAGAAGGTGCCTTGAGCGAAAAGGATAAGGTGATTGGCGAAATTAATAAGGGGATTTCAGCTGGTGTTAAAGTTTATTCGGGGATCTTAAATGCCGGGGAAGTATCCGGTGTTCCCATTATTGATGGCTTGCTAAAGGCCATTGAAGATGAGAAAGATCCAGTTTTTATCGATTGTCCACCGGGCAGTGCCTGTATTGTCATGGAAAGTATCCGCGATGCCGATTACTGCATTTTAGTGGCAGAGCCGACCTTATTTGGCTTGCACAATTTAAAAATGGTTTATGAGTTAGTCAAATTATTTGATAAGCCTCATGGCATTGTCATTAATAAATATTTTGACCACGATAATCCGATTAAAGAATTTGCCCGTAAAAATGGAATTAAGGTCTTGGGAGAGATTCCCTATGATCCGGAATTAGGGGAACTTAATTCCAATGCCCAGATTGCTGTGCGGGAAAACAAACGCTTCCAGGTCTTGTTTGAAGACTTATTAAAAACGGTTGAGGGGGCGATCAGATGAAACAATTATTAGTCCTTAGTGGCAAGGGTGGTACCGGGAAAACAACGATTGCTAGTGCCTTTATCCGGCTTGCAAATGCCTTAGCCTATGCTGATTGTGATGTTGATGCACCCAATCTTCATTTGCTTATGGATCAAAGGGTAAACGCCGAGCGTCGGGATTTTATGGGGCTAGGAAAGGCCTTTATTGATCAAGAGATTTGCATTAAATGTGGTCTTTGTAAAGACTACTGCCGTTTTAATGCCGTCCTTGAAGATGATGGCTTTATTATTGATCCTTATGCCTGTGAAGGCTGTGCCGTTTGTCATTATTTTTGTCCGGTTAATGCCATTACCATGAAACCTGATATAGCAGGAGAACTGCTTCTTTATCAGGACCAGGCTGTTTTTTCAACAGCGACCTTAAAAATGGGAAGTGGCACTTCTGGCTTGCTGGTTTCAGATGTTAAGAAACAAATGCGTGAAGCGGCGATGGATCGGGAACTGGCTATCATCGATGGGTCGCCGGGAATTGGTTGTCCGGTGATTGCTTCCCTAAGTGGGGTTGATCTGGTTTTAATTGTCACCGAACCGTCCATATCCGGCATTAATGATTTGGAGCGAATTGTTAAGACGGCCCAAACCTTTCACACAAAAGTGGTTGTCTGTGTCAATAAAGCCGATACAAATAATAAAAACACGGATAAAATAAAAGCCTATTGCCAGAGGTCAGAGATCCCTTTTATGGGGACCATTCCCTATGACCAATGCGCAGTGACGGCTATTAATAAGGGCAAAACCATTGTTGATATGGAATGTCCAGCCGGTTGGGCTGTTCGGGACATTTTTAATAAAACAATGGGTGAAATTTATCAAAAAAAATAAGAATTTAAAAAAAGAAAAGAGGACATAATGGAAAAACGTGAAGCTAAGAAAAAAAGTGCTTTAAAACCAAGTCCCGATGTTTTGGTATCATCTCGGGGACTTAATGGCGAAGAAAATGCCTTAGCAGTTGCCTATTGTGGCAATTGTAGCTTTGATCCACCAATGGTGATGGTTGGAATTGTACCGAGTCGCTACTCCCACCACATGATTAAGGAATCTGGTTGCTTTGTTGTTAATTTAGTTGCCAAATCCTATGAAGAAACCTATAAGTATCTAGGATCAACCAGTCGCCGGGATGTCGATAAATTAAAGGAAAAAAACGTTAAGACAGGTCAAGCAAAAATAGTTAAGGCCCCCTTATTAGTCGATTGTCCGGTCAATATTGAATGTACCATTGTTGATTCGATCATGACTGGATCGCATGAAATGTTTATTGGCAAAATTGAATATGTTCATGCCGATAAAGACTTGCTTAAAGATGATGGAACGATTGATTTTTCTAAGATTTCATTTTTATAAGGCGAAAGATATAATTAGCAAAGAGTGTTTTAATTGACAAAAAACTTAGGGGAAATGTGGAGGAATGCAAAATGAGTGAAACTTGCGATCAAAGCTGCAGCACTTGCAGTGAAGAATGTGATGACCGAAAAGAAGCAAATGATTTTTTAGAAGCATCACATGATTTAAGTCATATTAAAAAAGTAATTGGAGTAATCAGTGGAAAAGGTGGGGTTGGTAAATCTTTAGTGACCTCATTAATGGCCGTAATGATGAATCGAAGGGGCTATAAGACAGCGGTTTTAGATGCCGATATTACTGGCCCCTCAATTCCCAAGGCCTTTGGGATTGAGAAAAAAGCTCAGACCAGTGAGCTTGGTGTTTTCCCAATTTCTAGCAAAACAGGGATTGAAATTATGTCCATTAATCTTTTGCTGGAAAATGATACCGATCCAGTGATTTGGCGTGGTCCGATTATTGGTAATACCGTTAAACAGTTTTGGACTGATGTAATTTGGGGCGATGTCGATTATATGTTTATTGATATGCCACCAGGAACTGGTGATGTCCCATTGACTGTTTTTCAATCAATTCCAGTCGATGGTATTATTATTGTTACCTCTCCTCAGGAACTGGTTTCAATGATTGTGTCCAAGGCGGTCAAAATGGCTGAAATGATGAAGATACCGGTTATCGGTTTGGTTGAGAATATGTCTTATTTTGAATGTCCCGATTGTGGAAAATCCCATAAATTATTTGGGGATAGCCATATTGATAGTATTGCCAAAAGACATCAGGTCGATGTGTTGGCAAAAATGCCGATCGATTCAAAACTTGCCGGAGCCTGCGATAAAGGATTGATTGAATTATTTGATGCCAATTGGCTTGATGGGGTAGCTGACCGATTAGAAAAAAATGCTAAAAAAGGAGAAAATAAATGAAAATAGCAATAGCAAGTGATAAAGGACAAGTGACGGGTCATTTTGGCCATTGTGAGAGTTTTATGGTCTTTGAAACCGATGGAAAGAAAATTTTAAAAAGTCAAGTTGTTCCCAATCCTGGTCACAAACCGGGTTTCTTACCTAATTTCTTAAATGATATGGGTGTGAACGTGATTATCTCCGGTGGTATGGGTGGCGGTGCGGTTGATATCTTTAATGCCAAAGGTATTGAAGTTATTATTGGGGCCCAAGGCGATGCAAAAGAAACGGTTCAGATGTATTTAGATGGCAAATTAACATCAACTGGTTCCATTTGTCATCAACATGACCATCAGGATGAATGTGGTGAACACTAGATAAAGCAGTAACCATTTAGGGCATCCACCATTTTTGGTGGGTGTTTTTTTTATTTATCGTTTAGTCAATCAAAAAAGTGGAATATAGACTAAGAAAGACGATAGTTAAAGGGGTGTGAATAAAATGGACAATAAAAAAGATAATAAAGATGTAAACTATTTGAATACAAAAAAAGAAAAGGGAGAATTAATGAAAAATTATAAGCAAGATGATTTAGTTAACCGTGAATGCGGGGGCGATTGTGACTTTTTTCTGGAAATTCTTAAAAATTCTCAAGAAATTATTTTGTTTTCGGTTGATCAAAAGTATCGATATCAATTTTTTAATACCCGTTATCGGGAGCTAATGGAGGCGCAATGGGAGAAAACGATTCAAGTTGGAGAGAGTATTTTAGATGTCGGTAAGCAAGAAGATAATCAACTAAAAAGGATATTGGCGAATGTTTTAGCAGGTGAAAAGCTGAGTTATTCTGAAACCTATCAAGATAAAAGCACCGGCCAAGTGATGGATTGGAGCAATCGCTTTAGTCCCATGTATGATAAAGGCGGTAAAATCTCTGGGGTGATTTGTATTGGGATTGATGAAACAGAAAAAAACCAAGTTAAAAAGGAGCTTTTCGAAGAGCGAAAAAATTTAAAATTATCGAAGATGCTAGGTTATTATGACCACCTGACTGGCCTTTACAACCGCCGTTATTTTGAAGATCGACTAATAGACATCGACAAGCAAAAAAATTATCCGATTGCCATTATTACCGCCGATATCAACGGTCTAGAACTGATTAATGATTCTTTTGGCCGAGCTATCGGGGATGAGTATATCCTTAGAACAGCTGAAATCTTAAAAAAATCGGTAGTCAAAGGGACTTTAATTGCCCGCTTGGCCAGCACTCAATTTGTAATGGTACTGACAGAAACCGATGAAAAAACAGTCCAAGCCTTGGTTAATCGGATGTATAAACAATTAATGGAAGAAAAAGTAGATGAAGTGACGGGAATTTCTGTTTCCTTTGGATGGGATACTAAAAATAAAGAAGACCAAAAAATTATCGGGGTCTTTAAAAATGCCGAAGATCGCTTATATCGAGCCAAATTAAAAGAAGGGGTATCGATGAAGAGTAAGACAATTAAACGGGTTTTAGAAGCCCTTTTTGATAAAAAGAAAGGGGAAAAGGAACATTCCAAGCATGTTGGGGAGATCAGTGGGAAGATAGCCAGATACATGACGACTGATCCCGTTTTTATTGAGCAGACGATTAGAGCAGGGGAGATGCATGATATTGGTAAGATTACCGTTGATGAGAAAATACTTAATAAGCTTAAAAACTTAGAAGATAACGACTGGACTGATATTAAAAGGCATCCAGAAAGAGGTTTTAGGCTTTTAACCATGGTTGACGAATACCAAGATATTGCTGAAATTGTCTTTCAGCACCAAGAACAATGGGATGGCAAGGGTTATCCCAGGGGACTAAAGGGCGAAGAGATTATGCTTCAGGCGCGGATTGTTTCTTTAGCCGAAGCCTTTGAGGTGATGGCGAAAGTGATGACTAAATCAGAATTAGTAGCAGAGATGAAAAAATGTGCCGGTAGCCAGTTTGATCCTAGCTTAGTTGACTTAGTTTTGGAACACTTGTCAGAATTTTTATAGGTGCTTTTTATAAAAAATTAGCGATCAGCTGTCGTAAAGAATAAAAAGAATCACCACTAAAAATGGTTTTATACTATGGATTTTAGTCAAGATCTGTTATAATTATTTCGAACTGGTTAAAATTTTTTAGTTATTTAGTAAAAAGAATGATAAGCATAAAAACTTGACTTGAGCTAGGAGGAAAAAAGTGAGAAATGATAACAGAATAACGATTGAAACAATTAATATGGATAATCGTGCGAAACAAGGTGAATCCTATTTAGAAGAAGTCGTCCTAGAATTATCCGAAAAGCTTGATCTTGCAAATAATATACTCCGAGCGATACTTGAAACCAACCATGATTTTATGATCTTTGGATTGGATACAAGGTATCGCTATTTGAGTTTTAATAATCGTCATAAAGAAATGATGAAATCCCAATGGGGACAAGGCATTGAGATTGGAACAAATATGCTCGATTTAATGGAGACTTATGATGAGCGTGAAACGATGAAAGGTTTTTTTGATCGGGCCCTAGCGGGAGAAAAGTTTGTGGCTTTAGAAGAATATAAAGACCGAAATGCCATGATTGTTTTAGGAAAAAATTATTATGCGCCGATTGTCGATACAGAAAAAAAAGTGATTGGCCTCACCTGTTTTATCCAAGATGTGACAAAAAAAGAAAAATCATTAAAAGAAATGCTGCAAGAGGGAGGCGACCAGGATAAAGTTGAATCGATGACCTATCGTGATCCCTTGACGGGAATATTCAATCGAAAATTTTATGAAAAAGAATTAGTCCGATTGGATAAGAACCCACATTTTCCGTTATCGATTATTTTAGTAGAAGTGAATAAATTGCGTGAAATAAATAATCGTTACGGTCATTCGATCGGTGATGAATTTATTAGACGAGCGGCTCACCTTTTGGATAATGGTTGTCGGGGCGATGATGTTATTGCTCGTTATCAAGGGAATCGATTTGTCATTCTGATGCCCAAAACAGAAGGGGCTAAGGTTGAGCGGGCCCTTGAACGGATCCAGCGAATGCTTGAAGAGGTAAAAATTCAATCGACCAATATGTCGGTAAGCTTTGGATTTGGCACAAAATATGAAGAAGATGAAAAAGTTGAAGATATTTTCAAGATGGCCGACCGTTACATTGAGAGGCAAAAAGAAGAGGAATATTAAAAATTTAGGGCTGATCATGTAGTCTAGTGTACTTTTAACAATAGTTTTGTTATAATATGTTCTGTATCAGTGAAATAGAGGTGAGCGATGATGTCTAATAATCAGGAGATGGCTAAGGAGAATGAATACTTTTCTTATGTCGAGAAACGGATTGATAAACTTGAAGAATTAATTCTTCGAAAAGATGAAGAATTAAAAGAGCTTATTCTTAAGGCGAGCAAGAAACGAAATGATGGTTTGCACCAGAATGAAGATGAGGTTTTGGTTAAACGAGATGAAGAATTTGATCAGGTTTTTAAAGAGATTAAGAGTGAAGAAGAACGGCTTTTAAAAACAGACAATAAAAGAATTACGTTTGAAACTGAAGATTTAAACCGACAGCTTTTAAATATTGAGCAACGGGAAAAATTAGTCCAAGGAATGCTAAATTCGCTGGAAACAGCGTTGAATATTTTAAAACAACGGCATGACGAAGTAAATCGCAAGGAAGAAAGCTTAAACCGTGAATATCAAAGGCTGCAGGAGATGGAAGCACTTTACCAGAAAATCGAAAAAATAGAAACTCAAAGTTCTTTTAAACAAAAGCCAGCAAGCAAGGATGATGTTGGAGCTGAAATTAAAACTCCTGAAAAAATGAGTTATAAGGAGTAGGTAAATGAAATTAAGTATCGGAAAATGTTGGGCTTTATTGGTCTTTGATTTAATCGGATTAGCAATTGCTGGCTATGCCTATTTGCTTGGTTTTCAAATTATTCAGACATTACCTCAAGCAAATGCCTTTATTATTTTGATGGCCTTTTTTGTGGGCATTAAAATTGTCATTCTCGCACTTTATGACCTAAACCGTAATGTAATGTTAAAAAATATTCCTTTTATTGGTGGCTTGATCACGGTTCTAGGAAACGGTATCATTTTTGGCATATCTTTTTTTCTGATTCCAGAAGTGCCCTATTATTTTTTTATCGGCCTAGCAATCAGTGATTTTATTCTTATTACCCTTTCTCACTTTTTATGGTGGGTCATTATTGGCAAAGAAAAAGTTGAAAAACAGGCAAAAGAAGAAAAACGGCAAAAACATGTAAAAGAAAAAGCTAAGAAAAGCGAAAAAGGATCAAAAGATAAGTGGTTTTCTCAGAATAGTGAAGAAGATGAATACGATAGTATTTTTGATGCCTTGCTTCAAAAAAATCAGCATATTTTACCCCCTCAAGAAGAAAGAGACACCTCAAAACCACCCATTCCTCCACGAAATATTTTTGAAGAAGAAAAAAAATATGAAACTGGGGAATTTTTAAAAGATGTTCGGAAAAATCGCAATCAGGCCTTGAAAAAATCAAGGAGTGATCAAGAATTACCAATTAAATGGGAAATAGAAACGGAATCGTTTGAAAATAAAGAATCACAATTTTTTGCTAATGAAGCACCGACAAAAAAAAGTGATCTTGCACCAAAAGACGATACTTTTACTTTAAAAGACGATACTTTTACTTTAAAAGACGATGCTTTTGCTTTAAAAGACGATGCTTTTGCTTCAAAAGACGATACTTTTACTTTAAAAGACGATACTTTTGCTTCAAAAGACAATACCCTTGATTTAAAAGATACCCCCCTTGACTTTAAAGATGACTCTCTTGATCTAAAAGACGATAATGATGATTTTAGAGAAAAGACTAGGGCTATTGACCAGCCTCAAGAGTCATCCTCTACAACAAGAGCAGAGAGTGCTGAAATGCCGCATATTTTTGAAATTGATAAAGAATTTGTTTTAGACCAATCTTTCGCAGATCCAAAAGAAACAAGGGAAAAGCAAGAAACAAGGGAAAAGCCAAGGGTTAAAAATAAGATTGATTTTGAGATAAGTGATGATGATGATTTTAATTCAATTGAAAAAAGATTAGGCCTGCTCTTTAATGAGATCGAAAATTCAATGAACGAAACCCATTATCTTCAGGAAGCGATTTCAGTCTTTAATAAAGAAGTGGAAAATTATAAACCGATAAAGGGTGATGAAAAAATCATTGCGGCCGGAAGCTTGATCCGTGAAAAACTAAAGGCCATTATCGATAAACAATTTGTCGTTGATGAAGTACTTGATGACCTAATCCATTTATCTAAAGTGATTAATAAGCGGATCGATGACTTAGACCGGATTGAAGCGGGATTAAATAAACGAAAAGCCTCGCTCGATCAAAAAGAAGAGCTCTTAATGGGTGAAAATAAAGATAGCAAGGGTCAAAAAATAGAGATCTTACCAGAAGAGGTGGTGGTGGAAAATTTAGATTCTGAATACATTGTCGCTGGAGAAGATTATGAAATCATCCAACGTTATTTAAAGAAATAAAATAGCTTTAATAAGAAATAAAATAGCTTTAATCGAAAACTTTAGGATAATAAAAATCATCGACTTAGCGATTACGCATAAGATGATTTTTTTTATTGGATGAGATAAATAGTTTGCAAATCCTAGAAGATATTTTTTATTGCAGAAAAAGATAAAAAATGATATACTTCTACCTGTATTAGGAAGCGGTATCTGACTTAGATACACTATTTTATTGGAGGAAAGAGAATGAAAAAATTTGTAAAGTTTGGCGTTCTAGCAATGGTTATGGCCATGGTTTTTTCGATGGCAGCATGTTCCGGTGATTCTACGGCAACTGACGATTCGGCAGCAGAGGGAAAAACATTTATTGTTGCTACTGATACAACCTTCAAACCATTTGAATTTGAAAATGAAAAGGGTGAACAGGTTGGAATCGATATTGATCTTCTCGATGCGATAGCCAAAGACCAAGGCTTTGATTATGAATTAAAAGTCGTTGGTTTTGATGCGGCTCTTGGTGAAGTGACATCAGGACAGTCGGATGGGATGATTGCTGGAATGAGTATTACTGACGAGCGAAAAGAAGTATTTGATTTTTCCGATCCCTATTTTGATTCCGGAGTCGTGATGGCAATTTCATCTGATAATGATACCATTAAGGGCTATGATGATTTGAGCGGTAAAAAAGTTGCCATTAAGAATGGTACTGAAGGGGCAACCTTTGCCGAATCAATTAAAGCAGAATATGGTTTTGAAACCATTTCTTTTCCTGATTCAGCCAATATGTATGAAGATGTAAAAGCTGGGAATTCGGTAGCCTTATTTGAAGATTATCCCGTTGTTGGTGATGCCATTGCCAGTGGTCAGCCATTTAAAATGGTAACGGATATGGAAAAAGGAAGTTCCTATGGTTTTGCCGTTAAAAAAGGTGAAAATGCTGAATTATTGGAAATGTTCAATGCCGGTTTAGCAAATGTTAAAGAAAGTGGAAAATATCAAGAAATTTTAGACACCTATATCAAGAAATAAAAGAGAAGTTGAAGAGACAGCATTTAGATCATCTGCCAGCAAAAAGCTGGTAGATGATCTCTCTAAGTTATCTAAAAGTGTTTATTCACGTGTGAGTAAAGACTATTGGACAACTAGGGGATATGCGAAAAGGAGGAAGACGTGAGTATACCTGAACTAATTGTCCAAAATTGGCCCCGCCTGCTAGATGGGCTGTTAATGACCATTCAAATAACAATCATTTCCTTGATTATTGCAGCCTTTATCGGCCTTATTTTTGGTCTATTTTCAGTATCCCCATATAAGATATTGCGGGCAATTGCCCTAGTTTATGTTGATATTGTCCGGGGGACACCCTTATTGGTCCAGGCATTTTTTATTTATTTTGGTCTTCCAATGGCCCTTGGCATCCGCTTTGGTCCTGATGTGGCTGGGGTTATTGCCTTAAGTCTCAATGCGGGGGCTTATTTGGCCGAAATCTTTAGAGGTGGGATTGAATCAATTAATAAGGGGCAAATGGAGGCAGCCAGAAGTCTAGCCTTGCCCTATGGCCTAGCCATGCGCAAGGTTATTTTGCCCCAAGCGATCAGAAATATGACCCCAGCCCTGATTAATCAATGTATTATCACCTTAAAAGACACATCAATCTTATCGGTTATTGGCATCCAAGAATTGACCCAAAAGGGGAAACTAATTATTGCCAATAATTTTGAGAGTTTTAAAATGTGGATTATCGTCGGGGTCATGTATTTTGTGATTATTATGATCTTATCGAAAATTTCAAAACATCTTGAAAGGAAAATGGCTTATGGGAAAAGTAAGAATTAAAAATCTGCAGAAATCATTTGGCGATCTTGAAGTACTAAAAGACATCGACCTTGAAATATGTGAGCGAGAAGTGGTCTGTATTATTGGGCCTTCCGGTTCTGGCAAAAGCACCTTATTACGTTGTATTAATGCCTTAGAAGAAGCGACCAGCGGGACTGTTATCGTCGATGGGAATGATATTACTAAAGCCAATTCAAACATTAATAAGTACCGGCAAAACATCGGGATGGTCTTTCAACAATTTAACCTTTTTCCCCACATGACTGTTCTTCAAAATATTTCCTTTTCACCAGTGGCACTAAAGCTTAAAACAAAAGATCAAGCTCAGAAAAAAGCCATGGATCTTTTAAAACGAGTTGGCCTAGAAGAAAAAGCGACGGCTTATCCAGACCAACTATCAGGCGGTCAGCAACAACGGGTGGCTATTGCTAGGGCCCTAGCTATGGATCCGGATGTCATGCTTTTTGATGAACCAACTTCAGCTCTTGATCCAGAGATGGTCGGTGAGGTTCTGAGTGTTATGAAGCAATTGGCTAAGGATGGGATGACCATGATCGTGGTTTCTCATGAAATGGGCTTTGCCAGAGAGGTGGCTGATCGGGTTATTTTTATCGATGAAGGCTATATTGTTGAGCAAGGGCCACCGTCTGAAATCTTTGGCAATCCGCAAAACCAGCGAACCATTGATTTTTTAAATATGGTATTATAAAAAGTGTAATAAAAAGTATTAAAAAAGCACCGGCGAAAAATTTGCCGGTGCTTTTTATGGGAAAAACGTTATTCAACTAATTGCGATATTTTAATGCTCTTAGTGTGTTCAATCGGCTCCCATACGTCGATTGGTTTAATAAAACATTGAACATTAATGGGAATCCAAGATAAGAGATAAAACCAAAAAGAAAAGATAGTGCGTTGGTTAACCTGCTTGACTTTCTTATTTTCAAACCATAGAACTAAAACTGAGAAAACAACGCTAAATAAAAGGCCAATAAGGCTAAAAAATATAGCAAAGTTAAGGGCAGTCGACCAAACGTTGGTCGATACATAAAGCATGCCTAAAATGATAAAAGAAGAGATCGAATAAATGCTGGTAAGTACTTGAATAAAGGGTGCAATTAAAAACATTAGCATATCAAAGGCACAAAAATTGCGATCCTGAACAAAGGAATCGAGAAGGTCTTGGGAATAGTGGCCAAAGCATTGGATGGTTCCAGTTGACCAACGCTTGCGCTGCGACCACGATTGATCAAAACGGAGAGGGTGTTCGTCATAGGTTTTAGCTTCAGGGACCCAAGCAACCCGATAGCCTTTTAAAATGCATTGGGTGGTAAATTCGATATCTTCGGTCAGGGAATGGGTGTCAAAGCCGACCTTTTTGATCACATCTCGGTGGACCATAAAACCAGTCCCGTTTAACGTTGCTGATAAGCCCAATTTATAGCGCGAAAGATTCATAAAACGATTGAGGGTCCAGTAAAAAACCGATTGACAACCGGAGATCCAAGAATCATTAGGGTTTTTACTATCGCGATAGCCTTGGGCAATTTCCACACCAGAGCAAAGGGCATTATTCATGACTGAAAAAAAGTTTTCATCGACCAGATTATCGGCATCAAAGATGCAAAAAGCATCATAAGTGTCATTGGATTTAAAAATATACTTAAAAAATTGTGATAGGGCACCACCCTTAGAGGCAACTTCTTTGCTACAGCTTATAATCTTGGCACCGTGGGCTCGGGAAACAGCTTCGGTTTGATCGGTGCAATTGTTGGGGATCACGTAAACATCCATTAAGGCATTGGGATAATTTTGGTGCTTTAAACTCTCGATCAGATTACCGATAACGGCTTCTTCATTTCGAGCGGCAATAACTGCAGCTATCCGTTGCTTGGCTGGGGACTTGCTAAAGTGATTATGCTTTGTAATGCCAAACAAACCAATGATGAAATAATAGATGCCATAAATGAAAAATGGCACACCAAGGATAAACAATAAGCTAAGTATTTGTGAAACCATAGGGTGTCTCCTTTTTTAAAAATAATCATACATAATACAACCACCAAGAATTTTTATTCATGGTGGTTGACTTAAACGAAGAAACAAATC
This sequence comes from uncultured Lachnospiraceae bacterium, assembly GCA_964545675.1. Classification (GTDB taxonomy): domain Bacteria; phylum Bacillota; class Clostridia; order Eubacteriales; family Eubacteriaceae; genus Acetobacterium. The sequence continues at coordinate 21,463 of CAZJGM010000003.1, forward strand.
GAATTAAATTCATACTTATTTTAACATAAAAGCTTCTTTTTCACAAGTTTACCATAAAAGTGATAAATTTTAAGGAAATTCAAAGCTTTCTACTTTATTTGTTGCAAGGGTAAGGCTTCATCGAGACTTTCTGCTTTTTCAAACTGAGACTGATAGAGTTTAGCATAAAAACCATCTTCAGCCAGTAATTGATCGTGGCTTCCTTGTTCAATAATATCGCCATCTTTCATGACGAGGATATGGTCAGCGTTCTTAATGGTTGAAAGGCGATGGGCGATAACAAAGCTTGTGCGTCCTTGCATCAGATTGTCCATGGCTTTTTGAATCAGAATTTCCGTTCGGGTATCGACTGAACTGGTCGCTTCATCAAGAATAAGGATTTTCGGATCAGCAAGAATCGCTCGTGCGATGGTCAGTAGTTGTTTTTGCCCTTGGGATACATTACTTGATTCTTCATTGAGGACCATATCATAGCCATCGGGGAGGGTGTGGATAAAGTGATCAACTTGGGCAGCTTTGGCAGCGGCTTCGACTTGGTCATCACTGGCATCTAAGTTACCATAGCGGATATTCTCACAGATACTGGCCTTATAAAGCCAGGTATCTTGAAGGACCATGCCAAAGAGCTGCCTTAAATCATTTCGGGCAAAGCTTTTAATGGGGTGGCCATCGACTGAGATTGAGCCAGAATCGACATCATAAAAACGCATGAGTAGCTTGACAATGGTTGTTTTTCCAGCACCAGTAGGACCGACAATAGCGATTTTTTGCCCCTCTTTTGCTGTTGTTGAAAAATTATTGATAATTGGTTTAGCTGGATCATAGCCAAAGCTAACCTGGTCAAAGCTGACATTTCCTTTAATTGATGTTAAATCAAAGGCGGTCTCTTCCTCTTTGATTTCTTCTGCTTGGTCTAAAAAGCTAAAGACCCGTTCAGCGGCAGCAGTGGTTTGTTGTAAAATATTGGAAATATTGGCAATTTGCTGAACCGGCTGGGTAAATTGCCGAACATATTGGATAAAAGCTTGAATATTTCCCACCGATAACCGCCCATTGATGGCTAAATAGCCACCGAGGATACTAACGCCAACATAGCCGAGATTACCAATAAAGGTCATCATTGGCATCATTAGGCCGGACAAAAATTGCGACTTCCAGGCCGAATCATAAAGGTTATCATTAAATGTTTCAAAGGTCTGATAGGACGATTCTTCAGCATTAAAGGCTTTGACCACTTGGTGGCCAGAGTACATTTCTTCGACGTGCCCATTGATATGGCCTAAATAAGTTTGTTGGCGGCTAAAAAAAGTTTGCGAGCGTTTGACAATGAAAATAACTGACAACAATGAGATGGGAAGAATGGTTAGGGCGACCAAGGTCATCTGCCAACTGATTGAGAACATCATTACTAGAATCCCAATTAAAGAGGCAATCGAGGTAATAATCTGGGTGACGCTTTGGTTTAATGTTTGATTGACCGTTTCAATATCATTGGTTAAAAACGATAAGACTTCGCCATAGCTGGTATTATCAAAATATTTAAAGGGCAGGCGATCAATTTTTTCAAAGACATCACGTCTTAAATGATAGGTGGCTTTCATGGAAACACCAGTCATAAGAAAGCCTTGAATATAGGAAAAAATAGCTGAGATGCTATAAAGGCCTAATAATAAAAGGATGATTCGGCCAATAAAATCAAAATCAATACCCTTTCCATTGCCAGCGATTAAATTCATGACCCCTTCAAAAAGAGCGGTGGTGGCTTGGCCTAATATTTTAGGACCGACAATCATAAAAATGGTTGAAGCAAGGGCAAAGATTAAGACCAAAAATAATTGGATCCGATAAACCCGAAGATAGGCGGCCAAGTCCTTTAGGGCTTTTTTAAAATCTTTCGGTTTTTCACCGGCCATCATCGGCCCATGGCCTCTTGGGCCACCGCCCATGCCGGGTCCTTTAACAGTTGCTTTGCTTTTTATTGTTTTTTCACTCATAATGTTAATTCCTCCTCGGATAATTGTGAGGATGCAATTTCGCGGTAAGTTTTGCAAGTCTTTAATAATTCGTGATGGCTGCCCTTTCCGACGATCTTGCCTTCATCGAGGACAATAATCTGCTCAGCATGCATAATCGTATTAATTCGCTGGGCAACAATTAAGACGGTGCTTTGGCCTGTGTGTTTTTTCAAGGCTTGTCTTAGGGAAAAGTCAGTTTTATAATCGAGAGCAGAAAAGCTATCGTCAAAGATAAAAATACTTGGCTTTTTAACTAAGGCACGGGCAATTGATAAACGTTGTTTTTGGCCACCAGAGACATTATCACCACCTTGGGCGATTTCACGATAGAGGCCTTGGGAACTGGCAGCGATAAATTCCGAAGCCTGGGCGACATCGGTCGCAAGCTTAAGGGCCTCATCACTAGCGCTATGGTCGCCATAACGCAGATTACTGGCGATATCACCCGAAAAGAGTATTCCTTTTTGAGGGACATAGCCGATTATTGCCCTTAGATCATGTTGCTTTACCTGGCGAATATCAATGCCATCGATGGTGATATTGCCGGTAGTGACATCGAAAAAGCGGGGAATTAAATTAATCAGAGTCGATTTTCCCGACCCAGTTGAGCCAATAAAAGCAGTGGTCTGACCAGGTTTGGCGGTAAAATCGATATTACACAGAACATTGGTATCGGCGCCTTGGTATTTAAAGGAAACATCATTAAAACGAATGACCGGATCAAGGTCAGTTGGGAATGTTTTAGGATCATCAGGGTCGACAATGCTGGGGGTAACGGCTAGGACCTCTTGGATCCGGTCGCCAGAGACCGAGGCCCTGGGGATTAAGATAAACATCATCGAGATCATTAGAAAAGACATGATAATCTGCATGGTATATTGCATAAAGGCCATCATATCACCAACTTGCATGGCTGATTGGGCCACCTGCTCGGCACCTACCCAAACGATAAGAAGGGAGATACCGTTCATAATAAACATCATTGTTGGCATCAGAACAACCATGATCCGGTTAACAAAAAGATTATTTTGGGTGGTATCACGATTAACCTGATCAAAGCGATTTCTTTCAAATTCTTGATTACCAAAAGCCCGAACAACCATTAAGCCCGATAAGTTTTCCCGAGTAACCAGATTAAGTTTGTCGACAAGTTTTTGGATTTTTTTAAAGCGGGGCATGGCTAGGGTAAAGACGATAGCAATAATGATGATAATTAGAAGAACTGCTAAAAGAATGATCCAGCCCATGGAAGTGGCCTTTCGCAGGGCCATAATAATACCTCCAACAGCTAAAATTGGGGCGTAACAAAGGATCCGAATGCCCATAATCAGAAGCACCTGCATCTGGGTGACATCGTTGGTGTTTCGGGTGATCAGTGATGCGGTTGAAAAATCGTTAAATTCCTTACTGGAAAAGCTTTGAACTTTTGCAAATAAATCTCGCCGTAAGGATTGGGAGACACCAGCCGCCATTTTAGCCGCCAAGAAGCCAACCCCAACGGCAGCAAGAATCGATAGGAGGGAAAGCAGGAGCATGATGCCACCGATTCGTAAAATATACATATTTTGAATACGTCCTAAATCGACCCCCAGATCAGTATAAAATTGCCGGGTAAATTGAATGGCTGTTTGGATCTGCATGGATTCAGGAGTTTGCAAGGCTTGTTTTCTGGCTTCATCAAAGCTTTCAGCCGGGACTTGCTCAAGCATGGGTAACATTTGGTAAATTTGCGAAAAATCTAAATCGGTCATATTGGCGTTTTGATCAGCCCCAGCAACTTGACTATCAAGTGAGCGAATAAAATAAATAAAGGTCCAGGCGGCTTGACCAAAAATTGGATCGAGTTTGTCAAAGTTTTCGGGACTAGTATCTTTTAGGGCATAAATAGCTTGATTTTCAAGGGCTGGATATTTTTTAAGAAGTTCCTGATAATTAGGATTGGTCGTATCACCAGGAGAGACTTTTTGATAATTAGAAAGAACATCAGCCTGGTCCTCGGTGGTCATAAAAGTGGTCATAAAGCTAAGGCCATCCTCGCTAATGGCTTCTGGTGTGGCATGGTTGATCCCATTTTGTTGGATGCCGACATTAACAATATCGGACATATAATTGGGAAGATTAAGGTCGGTAATCCCTTGAACAAATAAAAGCATAAAGGTTATAATAAGAACGCCTATATAAGGCTTTAAATAACGAGCCAGTTTAATCATTAGTTGTTTTCCTTTCTAAATGATTTCTTCAATGATGGAAAAAGATTTTATTTTAGTGGATGCAAAAAGATGTCTTTGCTAAGCTAGCATTTAAGTGACGATAATGGTTAAATGACTTTACCCTAAAAAAAATAAAAATGCAATAAAAAATGGAAAAAATATAGAGCTTATGTTAATATTTGATCCTATGACATCCTTTAAAAGAGAGGCAGAGAATCATGAATAAAGAAACATTTAAATATTCCTTAATCCAAACCTTACCGGTAATGTTTGGCTATTTATTTATGGGAATGGCTTTTGGTATTCTTTTGCAAGAGGCCGGTTTTAATTTTTTATGGGCCTTTTTAATCAGTGCAAGTATTTATTCAGGGTCCATGCAATTTGTCCTAATCGGATTTTTGGCTGGTGGTATTGGCTTGCTTGCCATTATTTTTATGACCCTGTCGGTTCAGAGTCGGCATATATTTTATGGCTTATCCTTTATTGAAAAATTTAAGGCCATGGGTAAAAAAGGTTGGTATATGATTTTTTCACTAACTGATGAAACTTACTCATTGCTTTGTGGAATGAAAATTCCTGAACAGTTGGATCAGAAAAAAGTCTTTTTAACCGTGGCCATCCTTAATCAAAGCTACTGGGTGGTCGGTTGCACCTTAGGAGGCTTAATTGGTAGTTTGATTTGCTTTGATACGACCGGTATTGATTTTGCCATGACGGCTCTTTTTCTGGTTATCTTTATTGAACAGTGGCTCAGCTATAAATCACATGCACCGGCTTTAATCGGCTTTTTTTCCGGTCTTAGCTGTCTTTTGATCTTTGGATCGGAAGGGTTTTTGCTGCCATCATTAATAATTACCGTGACCTTACTCTTACTGCTTAACAAAAAGACCGAAAAAAATCTGATAGAGTTTGGAGAAGATCAATGAATGACCTAGTTATCCCTCTAGGAATTGTTAGTCTTGTTAGCCTACTGACCTTTTTTACCCGAGCCTTTCCCTTTGTCTTGTTTGGCAAGGGAAAAGAAGTACCACAGATTATAAAGACCTTGGGAGATCTTTTGCCGCCAGCTGTTATTGCCATTTTAGTGGTTTATTGCCTAAAAGGCGTTGATCTTAGGCTAATGCCTTATGGTCTTCCTGAGTTATTAGCCGTTTTAGCAGTGGTTTTTTTGCACCTGTGGCGGCGTAATAATTTACTGAGTATCGGTGGTGGGACCCTTATTTATATGGTATTGGTTCAAAGTGTTTTTTAAGAGCTTAAGAGTGATGAAAATTAGCCTAGATTGTGGCGATTAGAAATTTAATGGCGATGCCTTGTTGCTGGTACATTTTTTCGTGTTCTGTTTGAATATTTTCTAAATAAGGCCAAGCCTGAAGATCAGTAATTTCTTTTTTAATGGTAAAGCCCGATTCGTTTAAATAATTGAGGGAATCAGAAAAAAGCCCATCATTATCCGTTTTGAAATGGATTTCGCCATTTGCTTTTAAAAAATGCTTATAAAGAGCTAATTGGCGAGGATGGGTCAGGCGCTTCTTATGCTGGCGTCGTCTTGGCCAAGGATTGCAAAAATTAATGTAAATGCGCTCAACCTTGTCTTGGGGAGACAAGATCTGATCGATCCGTTCGATATTCCAAGCCATCAGTTTTAGGTTATCGACAGGTAAATTTTTACTTGCGAAAGTAGCCTCGATCGTTCGTCTGGCTGGGCCTAAAACAGCATCGATTAAGTCGATCGCTAAATAATTAATCGTTAAATGTTGACTGGCAATTTCTGCGATAAACCTTCCTCGACCACAGCCCAGTTCAAGATGAAGAGCTTGGGTCTTTTTAAATGTTTTTTGCCAATTACCATAGTGGTCTGTTGGTGTGGTGTAAAAATAAGGGCAGGCCTCTAATTCTGGGCGAGCCCAAGGTTTTCGTCGAATATGCATAATTGTGTGCCCTTAAAGTTATTTAAAGGCGTTCTCCTTTGTTTATAGTCTTAGGTATTTCTTGCTATAAATTATAGTATAATAGAATTAAAGAAAAAAAGCATGTTTTTATTGTAAAATGGACCAAAAAAGATAAATAAGGAGAAAGGATTGCGATGAAAAATAGAAGACGTGGCACAAAAATAGTCTTGGCTATAGCAGTTTTCTTTGTGATGACACTGATTTTTTTTGGCAGCGCATTGCTTGTTTTAGACTTTTTTTTCCAAGATCCAGAAACTCCAGAGATACAACGAGTAATCGAAAGAGAAAGTCCAGAAATAGCTTTGGAAGAATCGATTCCCAAGTATGACGCTTATAATTTTTTAAATGAGGCTGAAAAAATTGCCTATAAAAAAATTCTTGATGGTTTAAAGACCTATAAAAATAAAATTTCAGTTACCGGTATTGATACTAGCCAAGTAGAACGGGTTTTGATGGCCATTGACAATGATCATCCCGAAGTTTTTTGGGTCCAAGAGCTGGCTTATTATTTTAATGAGTATAATGATCAAGTCTCCCAAGTTGAAGTTAAATATGACTATGATGAGACGGAAAAAGAACGCCGGCAAGGAGAGATTGAAAATGCTTATAGCCAGTATTTAAGAGGAATTGATGGCGTTAGCGATGATTATGAAATCGTCAAATATACCTATGAGTATGTGGTTAAAAATACGGTTTATGGGGAAAATGAAGAAGACCAGAATATTTATAGCGTTTTTGGCAGAAAAGAATCAGTTTGTGCCGGTTATGCAAAGGCGGTTAAATACCTGCTCGATCGCCAAGGCATTGATTGTTCTTACGTGGCCGGTTTTGTTGATATCCAAGGAGCCCATGCTTGGAATCTGGTTTTAATCGACGGGGACTATTACTATCTTGATGCGACTTGGGGGGAATTTGAGGGTGATTTAGACCCAGAGAAGAATATTTCCTATGATTACTTTGCTGTGACCACAAAAACCCTTGAGTTGAGCCATGAAATTGATAATAGTCTAGTTACTTATCCGGAGTTTACAGCCACGGCTGCTAATTATTTTGTCCGTGAAAATCGCCTCTATGATTTATCAAAGGAAACAGAAAAAATGCGTTTAAAAAGCGATCTTTTGGCAGAGAAAAGAGGGGATGAAAAGTATTTTTACTTTGCTGTGATCGATGACACCATGATAAAAACAGCCGAAGACTTAATGGATGAAAGCTTGGGTAATTACACATTCTTTGTTGACCGACAATTGCGGACCTTTACCATCTCTCTTTATTAAGACCTGAGCCTAGCCAAATAAGGCTAGGCTCAAGCCTTATTCGATGGCAATGAGAGAAACCAAATGAACGCCTTCTATCTGTTTAAGTAGACGAATAAGCTCATCAATTGTGATTAAAAGATTTCGACCATCAAGGGTAACAATAACAATGGCAGCATCATTGATAGGAATATCCTGGTGAATGGTGATAATGCTTAGGTGATGATCGCTTAAAACATTTAATAGGCGTGATAAAATGCCTTGGCTATCGACTAATTTAAAAGAAAGGGTAAATTTACGCCCATAATCTTTGGAAGGGGTGAAAATATAATCTTTGTATTTATAATAAGTACTGCGGCTGATGCCAACGCGTTTGACCGCTGCACTTACCGATTTGCATTGGGACGATTCAATAAGGATTCGAGCCTCGACGACTTTTGAATAAAAGTCGGGGAGGATTTTTTTATTGACAATTAAGTAATCGTTAATCAATTGCACCTCCTGAAATTTTAACCCCCTCATTATCAGGCCTTAGTTTTAACAGTTGCCAGTCGGGCCTGTAAACCCTTAGATAAGCATTAAGTTGGTCGTGAAAAGAGCTGTTTGTTAGGGCATTAATGACTAAAATAGTCGGGCCAGCCCCACTAATGCAAGCATTAAGGGCTCCAAGTTCTTTTGCTTGGGCCACCATGGCATCGTAATCTTTAATAAGTTTTTTACGATAGGGTTGGTGGAGGCGATCACTCATGCAGGCCTTGAGGATATCGTGCTTGCCATTTGTCAGGGCTAAGTAGGTCATCGTTGCCCGAGAAAGATTATAGACCCCATCACTAAAGTTGATTCTTTTAGGAAGGGCCTGTCTAGCATCTAAAGTTGATAAGGAAAAATCGGGCACTAAGGCATAAAATTCATAAGACGGATGGACTTCGTTTTTAAGATAAAAATTATGGCCACGTTCGTTAAGGGAAACGACCAAACCGCCATAAATAGCCGGGGCGACATTATCGGGATGGCCTTCCAGGGCAACGGCTAGATCGAAAAGAGTCTCAGTCGAAAGGGGATTGCCAAGCAGGGCATTGGCACCAAAAACCCCGCCGACAATACAGCTAGCCGAGCTTCCTAGGCCCCGACTGATCGGAATACTAATCTCGTTATTAATGGATAAGCCTTGGGGCCGGTATTTAACCTGGTTAAAGACTTTAAGCATCGCTTTGTAGACTAAATTACTTGAACCTTGGTACTTTCTTTCGACCCCGCGGATGGTTAATTTCCCATCCGTTTTTTCTTTGAAGCTAAAGGTGTTGCTAAGGGAAAGAGCCAGACCGAAAGCATCAAAACCGGGTCCGATATTGGCACTGGTTGCGGGAACTTCGATTCTAATCATTGCTAGCCACCTGGTCTTTCATAAAATCTAGAACGGCTGCGGGCATTTGCCACGTTTTACATTGATGATGGTGTTGATTTTTTTTGGTATCGAGATTTTGCAGGGGAAGGGGAATGCTTGTCTTTGTTTTTTCGGCTAATTGCTTAAGGAGTGAATAATCATCAAGACTGCTTGGACCAAAAATACTATCATAAACAGCTCGACCAAATTTAAAGGGACTAGCAGTCGATAGAATAATTGTTTTTCTGGTGTCCCCGCTCGCTCTTCGATAGTCATCATAAACATGGCTGGCAACGGCAGTGTGGGGATCGATTAAATAAGCAAAGTTCTCATAGTTTGATTGAATGGCCTTCTTTGTTTGGTCTTCATTGGCAAAGCCACCGTAGAAAAGATCCATTTTGTCTAAAACAGTCTTTGATACAGTATATTGTCCGCTTGTCTGAAGCTTAGTCATTAAGCATTCAATGGCTTGGGTATCCTGGTCATAAAGATGATAGAGTAAGCGTTCTAAGTTGCTGGAAATTAAAATATCCATTGATGGTGAAATGGTTTTATGAAAGGTGCGATTTTTATTATAGGTCCCGGTATTTAAAAAGTCGGTTAGGACATGATTGGAATTAGAAGCACAAATCAGTTTATGAATGGGCAAAGCTAAAGCTTTGGCATAGTAGCCAGCTAAGATATTGCCAAAGTTACCGGTCGGTACGACAAAATTAATGCTTTCTTCGGCCTGTATTTCGCCTCGCTTTAATAATTCATAATAGCTATAGAAATAATAGACAATTTGGGGCAGTAAACGACCGATATTAATGGAATTGGCCGATGAGAACATAAAATTAGCGTCTTCAAGTTCTTTAAGGATTTTTTGGTCGTTAAGTAAGGCTTTAACACCGTTTTGGGTATCGTCAAAATTTCCTTCAACCCCGATAACACAGGTGTTTTTTCCGCTTTGGCTTAACATTTGTTTTTCTTGGATGCGACTGACTCCATCCTTAGGATAAAAAACAATGATACTAATATTGTCAACATCGGAAAAACCCTCTAAGGCAGCCTTGCCAGTATCCCCTGAGGTGGCGGTGAGAATCATAATCTTTTTTTGATTTTTAACATTTTTCATCGATTCAACCATCAAATGTGGTAAAATAGTCAGAGCCATATCTTTAAAAGCACAGGTTGGTCCATGAAATAATTCGAGAAAGTGTAAGTCGCCAAGCTTTCGAAGGGCAAGGGGTTCGTTACTTTCAAATTGGCCACTGTAATAAGCAGAATTAACAGCAGCTTTGATTTGATTCGTATCAAAGTCGGCAAGAAATGGGCAAAAGATTTCTTCGGCCATTTGACCGTAGGTTTTGCCTTTAAATAAAGACGGTGATAGATGCAGTTTATCAATAAAATCAGGGACAAATAAGCCCCCGTCTGATGCTAATCCCTGAAGAATTCCTGCTGATGCCGATACCCTGATGTCTTTTGAACGTGTGCTATGATAATTTTTATTCATGTATTTCCTCCAAAATGATAAATCTCGAAATTTTCTTCTTCGAGGGGTATTGAATAACCCGTGACTCTATGATAAAATGTTTTTCTATAAAAAACAAGTGTTTTTATAATAAATACAGATAATGAGGTGAATTTAATTGAATATAGCACTTTTAGGTCATGGCACCATCGGTTCTGGTGTCTATGGCCTCATTAATTTAAACAAAGGAAAATTTGCAAATAATTTTACAGAGTTTACAAATCGTAAGATTAGCCCGGTCATCACTAAGGTATTAGAAAGAGATCCCAATAAGGATCTTGGGGATACGACAGCGGTGGTTGTTACCGATCCTAAAGAAATTTTAGACGACGAAAGCATTGGCTTAGTCATTGCCCTGATGGGTGGGATGGATTTTGAATATGAAATGATCAAGGCCTGTCTGAAGGCAAAAAAACATGTGGTAACGGCCAATAAGGCGGTGATTTCAGAATACTTCCAAGAATTATTAGCCTTGGCGGAAGAAAATGATGTGATCCTTCGCTATGAAGCTTCAGTCGGTGGGGGAATCCCCATTATTGGGAGCATCAAGGAAGAAATGAAAATTAACCGGATTACAGAAATTAAGGGAATCCTTAATGGAACCAGTAATTTTATTTTATCGAAAATGACTGAAGAGGGGGCTGATTTTTCAGAAACCTTGGCCCTAGCCCAGTCGATTGGTTTTGCCGAAGCTGATCCAACAGCCGATGTCCAAGGCCATGATGTCTCTAGAAAACTGGCGATTTTATCTTCGATTGCCTATGAAAGTATTATTCGAGATGAAGATATTTACAAACGTGGCATGACTGACGTAAGAGCCATCGATATTGAAATGACCGGAAGCCTGGGTTATATTATCAAGTATCTTGGCCATTCCATTTTAGTCGATAATGATTTATATATGACCGTGGAACCGGTCTTATTTAAAGAAGCGTCGATTATGAGTAATGTTAATAGTGAATTTAATATTATTTCTATTACTGGGGACATTATCGGGGAACTCCAGTTTTATGGTAAGGGTGCCGGACGTGATGCGACGGCTAATGCCGTTGTCGGTGATGTTCTTTATATCCTTAATATGGAAAATGAAAAAGTTTGGCCGGAGTCCCAGGATTTGAATCGCAAACTTAATAAGGTGGGCGTGGATATTTTCAAGGGCAAGTATTATCTTCGGGCAACCCTAGGAGAAAAAGAAGATTTAGAGCTTGTTCTTGCAGGGCTTGAAAGTGTGGCCCAACGAAAAACAGTGATTGTTAATGACAATCAAATCTATGTTGTTACCAGTGTAATTTCGGCAAAACGTTTTAATGAGATGGTTGAAAAACTGAAAAAGGATATTCCCCAACTATTTTATGCACGGATATATGAATAGAAAAAGGTGAGCAGTATATGGAAGATCTAGTCGTTAAGAAGTTCGGTGGTAGCAGTATTGCTAATGTCAAGCGAATTAAACGGGTTGCCGAACGAATTATTGAAAGCAAAGAAAGCGGTAAAAAAGTAGTGGTGGTCGTTTCTGCCATGGGGTCGACAACCAATGAACTGATTGCCTTAGCGAGAAAGCTTCATGATAATCCACCCAGCCGAGAACTCGATATGTTATTAGCGACTGGCGAGCAGGTGTCGATTTCACTCTTAGCCATTGCTATCCAAGCCATGGGTCATGATGTGGTTAGCTTAACCGGAGAACAATGTGGAATCTTGACATCAAATGTCCATAAAAAAGCCCGCATTAACGGTATCCATACCCATCGCATTGAGCGCGAATTAGAGGCTGGAAAAATTGTTATCGTTGCTGGTTTTCAAGGCGTTAATGAAAACAAAGACATTACAACCTTAGGCCGTGGCGGGTCAGATACATCAGCTGTTGCCTTGGCAGTCTCTTTAAAAGCCGAATTATGTGAAATATTTACTGATGTCGATGGTGTCTATACGGCAGACCCCAGAATTGTTAAAGAGGCTTCTAAAATAGATGAAATTATTTACAGTGAAGTGCTAGAAATGGCTAGTACTGGGGCCAAAGTTTTGCACCCTCGGGCGGTTGAACTGGCGGAAAAATTTAAGGTGCCACTCGTGGTGCGGTCAAGCTATAATCACAATGAAGGAACAATAATTAAGGAGGAAGTAAAGATGGAGAAAGTATTAGTGCGGGGAATTGCCCTGGATGAAAATATAGCAAAGATATCAATTTTTGAGGTACCTGACCAACCAGGGATTGCCTTTCGATTGTTTAGTGCCTTAGCAAAGGCCAACATTCATGTGGACATGATCGTTCAGAATGTTAATCGCACGGCAGTTAATGATATTTCCTTTACGGTTGATGTTGATGAACTTCAGGATGCCGTATCGGTTGCTCAAAAATTTGGTTTTGAAGTTGAAGCCCAGAAAGTCGAGTATGATCAGGGGGTGGCAAAATTATCAGTTATTGGGACCGGTATTGTCGCCAATGCCGAGATTGCTTCTAAATTTTTTGAAGCCCTTTTTGAACTGGGAATTAATATCCAAACGATTAGTACCTCAGAGATTAAAATCTCTTGTCTAATCGACAAGGAAAGAGGCAAAGAGGCCATGGTCCATATCCATAAAAAATTTGGCATGTAATTTTTTTAAAGCCCTAAGACCGTTTAATAGCAACGGTTACAGGGTTTTTCTTATTTAGACTTTTTTATTTTGCCCCCTTTTTTGCCCCTTATAGCTTTTTTATTACGTTTAGTGTGTGAATAATAATTCATTGTGAAGATCATCCATCTTCAAAGCACTGGATGCGGTGATATCAAATAATTATAGTCGTTATATGGATAAATTCGAGGGAATATGATGTTTGTGAAATAATCCAAATGGCCGTTGATCTGATGGCATAAGCCCTGTTACCAAGTGGTACAGGGTTTTTATTTTTTTGAAAATTAAGAAAATGGACTTGAAAAAAAGAGGAGAAAAGGCTATACTGCAAGTATTCGTTTTGTCAAAAAGGAGGGGTAAAATGAGGAAAAATAAACGGATTTTAGAACGCTTACTTGAAAACGAATACATCTCTAGGGCAGATTTGATTGCCCGCATGGATCAATCTGAAAAAACGGGTAAAGGGATCCTTGATTTACTGATTGAGGATCAGGTTCTTTCTTGGAATCAACTCCTAAAAATTTACTCAGACGAGTGGGGATTTGAAAGCTATAATCCTCAGAAGCACCTCCTTGATCAAAGAATCGCAAAATGTTTGCCAATTGACTATATCCAAAATGATGATATCTTTTTGCTTAATCAAGTGTCCGACAATGAACTAGTCCTCTTGATGTCTGATCCGACTAATCATCAGGCCATTGAGCAGGTCCGGCAATTGACCAATAAAAATATAAAAATTATGGTGGCTTCAAAACCAATGATTCAAAGCTTAACAAAAGAGTATTATTATGATAAAAAAGAAAGTGGAAAAACAACAAAGTTAGATGAGCCAAATCAACAATACCAAAGCCAGGAAAAAACGACAATTGAGCGGGTCAACGATTTGATCCATGAAGGGATTGTTCGGGCTGCTAGTGATATCCACATCGAGCCTTTTTCAAAGTATTGCCGAATTCGCTTGAGAATTGATGGCCGCTTAGAAGAAAATCAAAAGATTAGCCGACCAGTTTGGAGGAATCTAATTTCTAGATTAAAGGTGATGGCAGCATGTGATATTGGGATCCACCACATCCCTCAAGATGGGGCCTTTAAAATTTCTTTTCATGATCGATCGGTGAATATTCGCATCTCCCTTATACCGACAATTCACGGTGAAAAAGCCGTTTTGCGTTTGTTAGACCAACAACAATTTTTATACGCCCTTGATGATTTGGGTTTTTCCAAAGACCAGAAAAAGCAAGTGGGCGACCTTCTTAAAATCCAACAAGGCATGCTCTTAATCTCTGGACCGACTGGCAGTGGTAAAACCACCACCCTCTATAGTTTAATTAATGCCATAAGGATCATCGATGCTAATTTTGTGACCATTGAAGACCCGGTTGAATTTCAATTAGAAGGGATCAATCAAATTCAGGTTAATGAAAAATCGGGGATTAATTTTGCCAATGGTCTTCGGGCAATTCTCAGACAAGACCCGGATGTAATTATGGTCGGAGAAATAAGAGACGAAGAAACGGCAGCCTTAGCAACCCGGGCGGCGATTACAGGCCACTTATTGTTATCAAGTATCCATACCAATAATACGGTTTCAAGTGTCACCCGCCTAATGGACATGAAAGTCCCCCTTTATTTATTATCGTCAGCCCTAAGAGGGGTTATTTCCCAAAAACTAATCCCCAAATTATGCCCCCATTGTCGTAAAAAACGACCGGTGAGTGAGACAGAAAGGCGTTTTTTACAGATTGAATATGGTTATGATGCCGGAGCCTGCCCCCTTTGTCATAATAGCGGTTATCAAGGGCGAGTAGCGGTTCAAGAGGTTCTTAAGCTAACAAAAGCCATCCGTAGGGCAATTGAGGCTGGTGAAAATTATGATGGGATTCGTAAAATTGCCCTAGACCAAGGGCTAATTCCTTTTGAACGTTCCGTTTTGGTGCAGGTGCTTGCAGGGAAAATTGCCATAAAAGATGGCTTAGCCATTTTGATCGACGAAAATGAGTGGAACCGATGAAAAATAAAAATTATCATTATCGAGCTAAAAACAGTTTTGGCGAATCGGTATCCGGTGTTATCGAAAGTTCATCACGCCAAGAAGCGGGAATTTTGCTAAGCCAGCAAAATCTTTTTGTTCTTGATTTATACGAAAAAAAGAGAATCAGCCAGTGGATTGACAAAGAACGCTCACTTAGATTTGCTAATGTTTCTTTTTCAAAGATTAGTCAATTTGCTAAAGACCTAAGTATTCTTTTAAAAGCAGGAATTACCATTAGTGAGAGCCTTGAAATTCTGGGAAAACAGGTGGGGGATCGACACTTTTCTAATGATCTTCAAAAAGTTGGTGAAAGGGTCCGGTCGGGGGAGTCATTGGCCCTGGCCATGGCTGATAAAAAGCGGTCTTTTCCTAGTCTATTTACGTTTTTTATTAAAACCGGAGAGATGGGTGGAAATTTGCCGGAAATGCTTGAGCTTTCAGCCGATTATTACAGTAGAGTCCAAGAAAACCGCCAAAAGATGAGAGAAATTCTTTTTTATCCGATCTTATTGATCTTAGTCTCGATTGGGGTTATTTTCTTTTTATTGATGATCGTCCTACCTCAATTTATTCAATTATTTGATGCGATTGAACAAACATTACCTTGGCCGACTATTTTTTTACTAAAGAGTTCAACATTTTTAAGAGATTATGGCATCTTTCTTTTGCTTGGGATAGCAGTGATGGGGATGATCCTTGTCATCTTTAGAACAAATCCAGACCTTGAAAGAACAATTGACCGCCTAAGAATAAATCTCCCAATTTATGGAAGACTAAAGCAGTGGGAATTTATGATGATGATTTCTAAAACAATGGGGATTCTTTTAAATTCTGGTGTTGACCTGATGACAATGATGACTGGTCTTGAAGCAATTACGACCAATCGTTATTTTAAAGAAGCGATTATAAAATTAGGAAAAGATGTTTCAAGTGGAAAAAGTTTGACCCAAGCCATGGAAGAAACAAAAGTCTTTCACGAGACCTTTGTGCATTTTACAAAGGTTGGTGAATCGACGGGATCAATTGGTCAAATGATGAATTTAACGGCTCAATTTTACCAATCACAATACCAGCACGGGGTTAATATGCTTAAAATTATCGTTGAGCCCCTGCTTATCTTGGCTTTAGGGGCGGTTGTTTTATTTGTTTTAGTGGCAATTATGTTACCGGTATTTGATTTATATTTATTTTATTCGAGTATGTAAAAAAAAGACTGGATTTTTAAAATGTAATCGGTTATAATAAATACATGGTGTGAAAACGTTTTAATTTCCTTTCTTAATTTTCTTATAAAGAAGAGGTGCCCAAGGCATCTCTTTTTTATGTTGCTTATTGTATTAAGAACTAGTGGTTTTATTGTTTAGTGATAAGAGTATTTCTTTAAGCATTTAATTTATCCTTGAATAATAAAGCATTTAAGGGTATATTTAAGTTTAGAAAACAAATGAAAGTGGTGAAAAAAATGAAAGCAGTAAAAATAAAAGATGATATTTTTTGGATAGGAACAAATGATTTTGAGACGCCGCTTTTTGAAGGCCTATGGCCGATTGATCAAGAAGGGGTTTCCTATAATGCTTATGTTATTAATGATGAGAAAGTAGCCGTTATTGATGCGGTAAAATCAATTAAGGAAGATGATTATTTAGAAAAACTACAATCCATTATTGGTGATAAAGAAGTTGATTACTTAATTGTCAACCACATGGAGCCTGACCATTCGAGTGGCATGGTTCAGTTGATTGAAAAATATCCCAATATGCAAATCGTTGGTAATCGTAAAACCTTACCGATGATGAAAAATTTTTATAATATTGATAATAATTTTTATGAAGTTTGTGATGAAGGGACCTTGTCTTTAGGCAAACATACCCTGCAATTTTTCGTGACACCGATGGTCCATTGGCCAGAGTCGATGGTCACCTATGTTCAAGAGGAAAAAATACTTTTTTCAATGGATATTTTTGGCAGTTACAAGGCCCCGGTTGGCAGTATTTTTGATGATCAGAATAATTTAGATGATTTTGATATGCCAATCAGGCGTTATTTTGCAACCATTGTTGGAAAGGTCGCCAATCAGGCAGCTCGGGCATTAAAACGCTTAGGTGGATTAGAAATTCAAACGATTTGCCCCTCCCATGGTTTAATCTGGCGGGATAAGCCAGGGCATATCCTTGATTTATATACAAAAATGAGTACTAAAGAAACAGATCCCGGGGTGGTTATTGCCTATGGGACCATGTATGGTTTTACCAGAGACATTGCTGAGCGTTTTGCGATTGCCCTTAAGGAAAATGGCGTAAAAACAGTTAAACTTTACGATGTGGCCAAAACCGATATTTCCTTTATTGTGGCTGATATTTGGAAATATAAAGGATTATTTCTTGGTGCCCCGTCTTATTATGGCCAGGTCTTTCCCAAAATGGCTAATTTACTCTATAAATTAGGAGAAATAAAAGTCGATAACCATAAGGTTGGCTTCTTTGGCAATTATAGTTGGTCTGGTGGTGCCGATAAATCATTTAAAGCCTTTGCTGATGAGACCAAAGCTGACCTAATCGATGAGATTTTAATGATTAAGGGAAGACCAGATGCAGAAGAAGCAGAAAAAATCGAAGCTTATGCCAAATTGATGGCAGACCAAGCCCGTTAAAGACAAAAGGAGAAAAAGTGAAAATTGTTGTCGGTATGTCAGGCGGAGTTGATTCCTCAGTCGCAGCTCTTTTATTAAAAGAAGAAGGTCATGAGGTAATCGGCGTCTTTATGAAAAATTGGGAAGAAAAAGACGAATCTGGTTTATGCAGTGCAACTGAAGATTACGACGATGTCAGGCGGGTTTGTGATCAGATCGGCATTCCCTACTACAGTGTTAATTTTGAAAAAGAATATTATGACTCCGTTTTTTCACATTTCCTAGAAGAATATCAAAAGGGTAGAACCCCCAATCCCGATGTCTTATGCAACCGTGAAATAAAATTTAAACGCTTTTTAAATTATGCCACCGAGGTCTTGGGGGCTGATTATTTGGCCATGGGTCATTATGCTCAAGTTGATTTTAGCAAGGAGTCCTATCGCTTAAAAAAAGGCTACGATAATAATAAGGATCAGACGTATTTTCTCTGCCAATTGGGTCAAAAAGAATTAAAAAAGGCCTTATTCCCAATCGGTCACCTCTCCAAAGCAGAGGTTAGACAAATTGCCCAAGACAATGATCTGGCAACGGCTGAGAAAAAGGATTCAACCGGTATTTGTTTTATTGGTGAAAGGCATTTTGGCGAATTTTTAAGCCAATACCTGCCCGCCCAGCCGGGAAAAATTGTCGATCTTGAGGGAAACATCAAGGGTGACCATCAAGGTTTAATGTATTATACCTTAGGCCAACGACGAGGCTTAGGCATTGGTGGTCAAGGAACGGGGGAAGCTTGGTTTGTTGTTCAAAAAGATTTGGCGAAGAACGAATTAGTCGTCGTTCAAGGTGCCCAACACCCGGCCTTGTACTCAAAATCCCTAGAGGCTGATGAATTTAATTGGGTTAGTGGGAGAGCACCGGCCATGGCCTTTACATGCACGGCTAAATTTAGGTATCGCCAATCGGATCAAGCAGTGGCGGTTGAAGTAATCGGTCGGGGCATTCATGTTAAATTTGAAAAGCCCCAAAAAGCGGTGACACCAGGACAATTTGTTGTCCTCTATGATGGGGATATTTGCCTTGGTGGTGGCGTGATCGATAGCATTGAGATGATCTAAAAAGCAAGAATCCTTTAAATAAATGAAAAAGATGAAAGAGTAAGCAATATTGTTTGCTCTTTTATCTTTTTTTGAGAAAAAAAGGTTCTTTTTATGGTAAACTATAGGTATTGCAATTATCATAGTAAGAGTATAAAAATATAGAATTTCGAAATGAAAATTACCCAGTAAATTTCATTAGGAAGGATTGAATAAAATGAAGGAACCGTGTAAGAAGTGTGGGAAAAACTTAGGTTTTCTTGAAAAAAGTTATCGGATAGAAAATCCTAAACTGAATGTTAAATTTGATTCATTATGTAGTGCCTGTAATATAAGCTTAAAAAAAGGGATTTCAAAAATAGAAGAAATGCATGAGTGGATGCGTGATCATCTAAGAGAAAATAAAGATGTCCAAAAAAATGGCATTGAAAATGTTGAGATTGATTTTTTGATTCTTTTAGCAGTGGAGGCCCTTTTTTCCATTGAAGCAAATTATTATTCGATTGAAAGTGATTTGAATCAAACCTTTATTGGTGGTGATGGGAAAAAAGAGATTGATAAACAAAGGGATATTGTTCGGATTGTTTATAAATTACTAGAGTATGGTTTTATGGAAAATCTTAAGAAAAATCAATTGGATCAAATCCGAAGTTTTATTGCCTATATGATTCAAAACGAAATTTTTCTAGAAGATATTGAAGTCAATGTTGGTTCTGACCAAGAACTTGTCAAAGCCAATGTCTTTATTAATCGTCGGGGGATGATTGTTGATGTGATTGCCTCGCCCAAATTAATTTTAATTTCAATCCCCGGTGATACCATCGTTGATTATGAGGTCGCAACGTCAGAAATTATTAATGAAATAACCTTTATAAACCTCAATTACCCATGGGAACCAAAGAAAAAAGTGGTCTTGACCCTAATTTCGGAAAATCTTTTATTTTCCCTAGCCAATGCCATCGATCGCTTTAATAAGAAAACAACTATGCTTTACCAACAGATGAAAAAGGATAGTTTGGAGTATTTTAATAATTGTGTAATGGAAGACCTTAAAAAAATAAAGCCGGATGAATTTATTGAAGCCATCCATCTGGATTGCCTGCTTTTGTGTATTGTCAAAAATTTAAAAAGTCAAAATTTATTTTCCATGGAAGCCTTATTTGATCCTAAAGGGACGACCATTGAATTATTATGGGCTTATTATAAGCGCAATCTTCGCAATATGGGCATTGATGACAATGAAACCTTAATTTCTTATATGCTCAAAAATTGCCTCTATGCTGAAGGTTTTAACATCAAGCATGGCAATAAACCCAGTGACCGAGGCTGGGGCTTTTTTACAACTAAGGGTTATATTATTTATTTTAACAGAAGTAGCCAAGTGTTCTTTATTTACACAGAAACCTTTCCCAATGCCATTTACCACCCCTGTAATCGGGTATCTTTTGAGAACAAAGAATATTTGCAGCTGATTATGAACAATGGGCCTGGCCGAGTCAATGATTACCAAGATTTAGATGAGTTAATTTTTTACAGTGACCAGGCTGAAACCATTAATCAGATGGAAGCTTTTTTTGAAAAACATAATCTTTATTATCAGATGGAAACTTTCCTACGCAAACAAAAAGAAATCGAGCGAAAAAGAGAGAAACGTCTTCAAATCCAGCGAATTATCAACCATATCTTTACTGACTTTGGCTACCTGCCCTATTGTATCTATGACGAGTGGTTTATGATTCAAAAACAACTAAAAGAAAGCGACCTACTCCTTAATAAAATTATTAATATTGACGAAAAAGACAATAAAAATTACGCCATGAATGCCATTACTTATGCCCCTAAAATCATTGAGGCCTTTAATCGGGGGGCTGAGGATTGTCAAAAATCCCTAGAAATTGTTGAAGAATCAGTGGCCAAAGCCATGCTTTGGGTTAATTTTCAAGAATCGATTACCGAAACCCTGTCCCAGGAATGGGTCAGAATTGCCGGTGAATTATTAGAGGAAAAGGATAATACCTTATCGGCCTTCTTTAAATATGTTAATTTAAAGAATATTGAACCGGACAAGGTTTATTATATGGGCCTGTTTATCTATCATTTGATGGACCGAGGGATTCTTCCTGATGATAATTTTATTGACAATTATGAGGGGGCTGTAAGGGTCTTCTTGGAATGTCGGCGGGTCATGGCTGAACCCAAGTTTGAAGGCAAGGTCAGACCCATGGAAGAACTTCTAGAGGCAACAAAGATAAAGAGCGAGCAGAAAGATAAGAATCGATTGACCGGTAAGGAGTGATATAGGTGCGAGTGCTTTTGGTAGAAGATGAAAAGCCATTGGCAGCAGCTTTGGCGAGAATATTTGAAAAAAATAAGATCCTTGTCGATGTGGTTAATGATGGTATCGAAGGAAAGATCCTTAGTGAAAATGATGTCTATGATGTGATTATATTAGATATCATGCTCCCCGGCTTATCAGGACTGGAAATTCTAAGATCCATTCGTGATGCTGGAAAGAATGTGCCGATCTTATTATTGACGGCCAAAGATGATACCAAAGATAAGGTTCAAGGCCTTAATATGGGGGCTGATGATTATTTGGTTAAACCTTTCGTAACCGATGAGCTGATTGCTCGGGTGAGGGCATTGGGTCGGCGACCTTGGGAAGTTTATCAAGATAATATTATTCATTTTGCCGACATTGCCCTAAATATTAATAGTGGTGAGCTCTTAGTCAAGGGACAGCCCAATAAATTGACGGCAAAAGAAGGACAATTGCTAGAGATGTTTATTAGAAATCCCGGAATGACCATTTCCAAGGAGCAAATTCTCGATCGGATCTGGGGGATTGAAAGCTTGGCCATGGAAAATAGTGTTGAGATTTACGTTCATTATCTGCGTAAAAAAATAAGCAAGTCCAAGGCTTATATCAAGACGATTCGTGGCTTAGGCTACGTCTTGAGGGAGAAAGACCATGCAGAGCCTCAATAAACTAAAGATTAGTTTAACGCTTTTAAATACTGGAGTCCTTATTGGACTCCTATTATTTATTACAATTTTTCTCTATGTTATCCTAAATGTTGATGCCCAAAATAATATCAATAATAATTTACAGATTTATTGTTCGCAATTGGCCAATGAAATTGATTTCTTGGAACGCCAAGAATCCAATGAGCCGATCACCGAAGAGGAAAAAGAAGGCTATCTAGAGTATTCTAGGAGTTTAGCCCAAAATAATATTGCCTATATTATCTTTAATGAGAACAATGAGGTGGTCGACCAATCCTTAGCCTTACCCTTTGATCAAAATCAGTTGCTTGAGATTGCCAGCCATTATTTTAAAGATAAAAGAGAAAAATATTTAATTTCTAATTTTAAAATGGACGATAAAGACTATAAAATAGCGACCTATCGGATTGTTAATAAAGATGGTGAACTTAAAACCATTCAAGTCATGAAAAATATGGAAGGTGAACGAGCAGTTCTCGAAAACACCTTAAAAATGATTACCCTAGCCATGGTGGTGGGTGCTTTTTTATCCTTTGTCGGCGGTTATTTTCTGTCTGGCCGGTCCTTGGTTCCGATAAAGAAAAATGTCGAAAGGCAGCAGGAATTTTTGGCCGATGCATCTCATGAACTGCGAACCCCGATTTCAGTGATCCAGACCAATTTGGAAGTGGTTAAAAGTTCTGCTGATGAAAGCGTCGATAGTCAAATGATCTGGATTGATAATGCCTATGATGAGATTAACCGGATGAAACATATCGTTGAAGACCTGATGTTTTTAGCACGGGCGGAATCGGGTGATTTACTGATTCATCCCGAAAAAATTGACTTAACCTTTTTAATCAAAGTCGTTACCGAGAAAATGATTCCCTTAGCCGGTAAAAAAGGCATCCAGATCATTAATAAAGTCGAAGAGGGTTTGTTTATTCTTGGCGATGAGAAACAACTTACCCAAGTCTTTATTATCCTGCTTGATAATGCCATTAAATATAGTGGCGACAATACCATTATTCGAATCATTGCCAGTCAAAATAATTTGGGCATAAAGGTCCAAGTTATCGACCAGGGTATTGGCATTCCCCAAGCAGAGATCGAAAGGGTAACCCAGCGTTTTTATCGGGTCGATAAGGCCAGATCAAGAAGTGAAGGGGGAACGGGCCTGGGCCTTGCCATTGCTAAGTGGATTATCGACCAGCATCAGGCAGCAATGGTTATTGAAAGCCAAGAAAAAATAGGCACCCGAATTAGTTTACATTTTAATGAAGGAGAGAAAAAATAATGATGAATTTAAAGTTTTATGGCGAACGAATAATTAGTGGACCAGGAAGTTTAGCAAGCATTGAAAAATTAGAGGCTAAGCGGATCATGGTCGTGACCGGAAAATCAGCTATGTTTAAAAATGGGGCCATAAGTAAAATTAAAAAAATATTGGAGGCAAGAGATTTAGAGTATCAAATCTATTCTGGCATTGGATCAGACCCAGATATTGATACCGTTTTAGACGGTTTAAAAAGCATGAAGGCTTTTGAGCCAGACCTTGTCCTGGCCATTGGTGGTGGTTCAGCCATTGATGCAGCCAAGGTGATGACCCTAATGTGTGAATATCAAGATTTAACCATTGAAGTACTCAGAACAGGTCAAGCTCCCCAGAAGCGCAAAAAAATACGACTTGTCGCCATTCCTTCGACTTCGGGGACGGCCACCGAGGTAACCCGGGCAGCAGTGGTTACCTTTCCTGACCAAGGCTTAAAAATTGGCTTAAAAACAGAGGCCTTTATTCCCGATATTGCCATCCTCGATGGCGAGCTGACCTTATCCATGCCTCAAAATGTCGTTGCCGAATCCGGTCTTGATGCCCTAACCCATGCTCTCGAGTCCTATATCAATAAAAATGCTAATGATTTTACCAAGGCCATGTCAAAAGGAGCCCTAGAAGGCTTATTAAAAAATCTTCCCTCATCTTATCATAAGGGTGATCTTGAAAGCCGCCAACATGTTCATAATTTCCAATGCTTAGCTGGTTTTGCCTTTCAAAACGCTGGCCTTGGGATGGACCACGGGATTTCCCATTCGATTGGTGGACACTTTGGCATGGGTCACGGCCTTTTAAATGCCATTGGCCTGCCTTATGTGATTGCCTATAATTCCCGAGACCAAGGGGTTAAAGAAGATTTAAAGGCATTATCCCAAAGTATAGGCAAAGATATTTTGAGCGAAATCAAAGCCTTAAACAAGGAATTAAGAGTTCCTAAGTCCTTTCAAGAAGCAGGGATTGACGAAACTATTTTCCGAAGAGACTATGAGGGGCTTCTTGACAATGCCTTAAAAGGATCGACGATAAGAAATCCCGTTTTAATGGATCGGGCAGAAATGGATAAGGTATTAAAGAGTATCTACTATGGAAAAGTATTATTTTAATTAGTCAAACAATAAGGAGAACAGATGGATTTATTAGATGGCTTAAATAAAAGCCA
Source organism: uncultured Lachnospiraceae bacterium (assembly GCA_964545675.1). Taxonomy (GTDB): domain Bacteria; phylum Bacillota; class Clostridia; order Eubacteriales; family Eubacteriaceae; genus Acetobacterium. The sequence continues at coordinate 45,641 of CAZJGM010000003.1, forward strand.
GAGACAGGCAGCAGAAACAATTGAGGGGCCCTTACTTATTTTAGCCGGAGCAGGCTCGGGAAAAACACGGACCATTATTCATCGGATCGCCCATATTATTGATTCGAAGATGGCCTATCCATCGCAAATTTTGGCCATCACCTTTACCAATAAGGCAGCTGGTGAGATGCGTGAACGAATTGCCGCTATGAATATCAAAGAAAGTAAGGGCATTTGGATGTCAACCTTCCATGCTATGTGCGCCCGAATCATGCGTGTCCATGGCCAGTGGCTGGGCTATGATGAGCGTTTTGTAATTTATGACACGGATGACCAGAAAAAAATAATTAAAGCCATTGTCAAAGAGTTTGAACTTAACGATAAGTATTATAGTTATGCTTATGTCAGTGGTGGCATTTCAGAAGCCAAGAATAATGGGATTAGCCCGGAAGAATATAAAAAACAAAATGCTGGTGATTTTCGTCGGGAAAAATTAAGTCTTATTTATGAAGACTATCAGAAAAAACTAAAAGCCAATAACGCCATGGATTTTGATGATCTGATTTATAATACCTTGGTCTTGTTTAAAAAGTTTCCAGAAATTCTCGGCCAGTATCAGAACCGCTTTAAATATATTTTAGTCGACGAGTACCAGGATACCAACCACAGTCAATATGAACTGGTTAATTTATTGGCTAAAAAAAATAAAAACCTCTGTGTTTGTGGGGATGATGATCAGAGCATCTACGGTTGGCGGGGTGCTGACATTAGTAATATCCTTGATTTTGAAAAAGATTATCCCAATGCCAAAATAGTCAAATTAGAAGAAAATTATCGGTCCTCGCAAGTAATTCTAGATTGTGCCAATCAGGTCATTAGCCACAATACCGGACGCAAAGAAAAAGCCCTGTGGACCCGTAATAAGAGCGATGAAAAAGTGGTCCTTGCCGGCTTTAATCAAGGCTACGATGAGGCTCGTTTTGTGGTCGAAGAAATTAAAGAAATGATTTCAAAAGGAGCGGGCAAGTATGGTGATTTTGCCATCCTTTATCGGACCAATGCCCAATCGAGGCTTTTTGAGGAAGCCTTAATGCGGGTTGGCCTACCCTATCAATTAGTGGGGGGAACTGGTTTTTATAGCCGGGTCGAAATTAAAGACATGATCACCTATTTAAATGTCCTTAATAATCCCAAGGATAATATTGGTTTTTTAAGAATTGTTAACGTCCCTAAACGAGGGATCGGCAAAGCAACGATCGATAAGATTGGAAAATATGCTGATTTTAAAAGTTATAGTTTAATGGAAGCTTTTTTTCACGTCGATGAGATTCCTGGCTTAAGTGGCGGTGTCAAAAATAAGGTTAAAGCCTTTAATGATTTGATCTACAATTTTCAAGAACTGGCCCAAACACAACCAATTAGCAAGGTTATTGAAGGGATTATTGAAAAAAGTGGTTATCTAGAAATGCTGGAATTGGGGAAAATGGATAAGGGTGAAAATCGGATTGATAACTTAAGAGAGCTGGTTTCGGCAGCCGTTGATTTTGAGAGAAATAGTGATGACTTAAGTATGACGGCTTATTTAGAAACGGTGGCCCTGTCCTCGCAAACCGATAAATACGATGGCGATGAAGGAAAGGTTTTATTAATGACCCTTCACAATGCTAAAGGTCTTGAATTTCCAATTGTTTTTCTACCGGGTTTGGAAGAGGGGATCTTTCCCCACGGTCGGGCCATGGAGTCAAACGAAGAGATTGAAGAAGAACGGCGGATCTGTTACGTGGGAATTACTCGGGCTAAAAAGAAGCTTTATTTATCTTGGGCAGCTGAACGAACCCTGTATGGGCGACGACAGCTTCAAGCACCCTCGCGATTTCTTAGAGAAATCCCCCAAACGGCCTGCATTGAAATGGATCATAAGCACCAACGAAAACTTGAAGTCCAAGTGCCAGAGTCTAAAAAGGCCGTTAGTTTTTCTGAGCGGGTTTCAAAATCAAAAGAATTTATTCAAAAAGAACCCCTTTCGCTTGGAAAAAAGACTGAGACAAATGACTTTACTTTAAGTGACCGGGTCAACCATAAAAAATTTGGCTTGGGTACGGTTGTTGAGGTACGTTCGGGTATGATTTCGGTGGCCTTTCCCGGTGTTGGCATTAAAAAAATCGATCCCAGCTTTGTCAGGAAAGCTTAGTAGGCGAGGTGAAAAATGAATGAACGCATCAAGGCCTTAAGAGAAATCATTGAAGGCCATAATCAGGCTTATTATAATGACGATTCACCCCAAATTAGTGATTATGCTTATGATCAATTAATGAATGAATTAATTGATTTGGAGGCCAAGAATCCGGAATTAATCACTGCCGATAGCCCGTCGAACCGGGTCGGGGGTGTCGTTTCTGAGAAATTTGAAAAAGTAGTATTTGATGAGGCAAAATTAAGCTTGTCTAATGCTCAAAGTGCTGGTGATCTTAGGGAATTTGATCGACGAATTCGTCAAGAAGATGACCAAATTGACTATGCAGTTGAATATAAATTTGATGGACTGACGGTTATCTTAAACTATCAAGAGGGCTTATTTGTCCGTGGGGCGACCAGGGGAGACGGGTCGACGGGGGAGAATATTACCACCAATCTTAAAACGATCAAAACCATCCCCTTACGCCTTAAAAAACCCCTAACCCTCGAGGTAAGAGGGGAAGTCTTAATGAGTAAGGACGACTTTAGAAAACTTAATTTAAAACGAGCCGAAAACCAAGAAGCCCTATTTGCTAATCCGAGAAACGCCGCTGCTGGATCGCTTCGCCAATTGGATTCTAAATTGGCAGCCCAACGAGCCCTTGACATCTTTATCTTTAATCTTGAACATTTAGAGGCAAAGCCTTGTCAAAGCCATGCCCAGAATTTAAATTATTTAAAAGAATTAGGCTTTAAGACAAGTGAAGTGACGGTCCTTAAAACAATTGAAGAGGTTATTGACTACATTAATGAGATTGAAGAAAAACGAGACCAATTGCCCTTTGAAATTGATGGCGTGGTGGTCAAGGTTAACGACCTTGAACGCCGCAAGCAACTGGGAAATACTTCAAAAAGCCCGCGCTGGGCCATTGCCTATAAGTTTGCACCTGACCAAGCAGAAAGCCAGGTTGACGGGATCACCGTCCAGGTTGGGCGGACTGGTGCCTTAACCCCGGTTGCCGAACTTAAGCCCGTTCTTCTTGCTGGCTCAACCATTAGTCGGGCGACCCTTCATAATGACGACTTTATTAGGCAAAAAGATATTCGCATTGGCGATTGGGTAATGATTCAAAAAGCGGGGGATGTAATCCCCGAAGTTGACCATGTTTTGCTTGACAAAAGACAAGGGACCGAAAGTGTTTTTGAAATGCCTAAAAATTGTCCAGTTTGCCATGAGCCAGTTCATCGTATTTTGGGAGAAGCGGTTACTCGCTGTGTTAATATGGCTTGCCCAGCCCAAGTGTTTAGAAAATTGGTTCACTTTAGCTCAAGGGATGCGATGAATATTGAAGGCTTGGGTCCCGGACTTTTAAAGCTATTAATTAACGAAAATTTCCTTCAGACACCGGTCGATATTTATCGTCTCAAAAGAGTTAAGGATCAATTAATGGCCTTAGAAAAGTTTGGTGAGAAATCGGTTAATAATCTTCTTGCCGCCATTGAGGCCTCAAAGAAGCGAGATTTATCGCGGCTGATCTTTGGACTCGGTATTCCCTTGGTCGGTTTGACAAGTTCTAAAGTATTGGCCAAAGAATTTAAGACTATCGATTCCTTGATAGGGGCAAGACGTGAAGAACTGACGGCAATTTTTGATATTGGCGAAAAAATAGCCGGGGAAATTATTGATTTCTTTAAGATGCCGACCAACTTAGCGATTATTGAAGGGCTTAAAAAAATGGGTCTTAAGATGACCTCGGAAGAAGGGTCAAATGATCAATTTTTAGCGGGCAAGACCTTTGTACTAACGGGAACCCTAGCAGACCTTGATCGCCGTCAAGCCACTGCAATGATTGAAAAAAGAGGTGGAAAAGTCTCCTCGAGCTTAAGTAAAAAAACAGATTATCTGCTTGCTGGCCAAAAAGCTGGCTCAAAATATACAAAAGCTCAGGCATTGGGGCTTGTTATTCTTAATCAAGATCAATTTTTAAAACTTGTCAAAGATGGGCAAGTTGATTTATAATAAAGTATTAAAAAAATGATTGTACCATAATAGAAAAGGAGAATAAATGAGTTTAACCTGTAAAGACGTAAGCTATGTGGCCAATTTAGCACGCTTAGAATTTTCAGAAGAGGAAACGATGGCGATGGCTAAAGAACTTGGGGTTGTCTTGGATTATGCTGAAACCTTAGGGAAATTGGATACTTCAAATGTAAAACCGACAGAGCATGTTTTATCCATGCAAAATGTATTTAGAAGCGATCAGATTAAAGCGGGGTTAAGCAATCAAGAAGCTCTGGCGAATGCACCTGAGAGTGAAGCGGGATGTTATAAAGTGCCACCGGTTATGGAATAGGAGAAAAAGATGGAATTAAGCAAAAAAACATTACATGAGATCAATGAACTAATTGATAAAAAAGAAGTGACCATCAGTGACTTAACCGAGTCGGTTCTATCACGGGTGGATCAGGTGGAAGGGCAAATCCAAGCTTATCTCGATATCCAAAGTGACCAAGCCCGGATGAAGGCCCAAAAGCTTGATCAGGAATTAAATAAAAGAAAACGCCAAAGCTTATTAGAGGGGATTCCCTACGGGCTGAAAGATAACATCTGTACTCAAGGCATTAAAACAACCTGTGCATCGAAAATGCTTGAACACTTTGTGCCTCCTTATAGTGCTCATGTTTATGACTTGTTAATGAAGGAAGGCGGTATTCTTCTGGGAAAAAACAATATGGATGAATTTGCCATGGGCTCATCAACAGAGACATCTTTTTATCAAATAACCAGAAATCCATGGGATTTAAATCGGGTTCCGGGTGGCTCAAGTGGCGGATCAGCAGCAGCGGTTGCATCAGATTCGGCCTTTTTCTCTTTAGGAACAGATACTGGTGGATCACTTAGACAACCGGCCTCATTTTGTGGTGTGGTAGGGATGAAACCAACCTATGGCCGGGTCTCTCGTAATGGGGTCATCGCCTTTGCTTCTTCGCTTGACCAAGTGGGAGTGATTACTAAGGATGTTGAAGATTGTGCCCTTGTATTAAGTGCCATTTCCGGCCATGATCCCAATGATTCAACCTCGATAAAAAGTGAAAAAGAAGATCTCCGAAAAAACCTTCGTTCAGGTGTAAAGGGAATGAAAATTGGGGTTGCCCCAGCATTTTTTGGTGATGGACTGCAAGGAGAAGTGCGAAAAAGCATTGAAGACGCAATCCAGGTCTATAAAGATTTGGGGGCGGAAATTGTCGATGTGCGCTTTGACTACCTCGATTATGCCCTTGCCAGTTATTATATGATTTCATCTGCCGAAGCCAGCTCGAATATGGCCAGATACGATGGTATTGGTTATGGCTATCGGGCTGAAGAATACGATGGTCTACTTGATCTTTATAAAAAAAGCCGTAGTCAGGCTTTTGGAAAAGAAGTAAAACGACGGATCATGTTGGGCACCCATGTCCTTAGTGCTGGCTATTATGATGCCTATTATAAAAAGGCAATGGAGGTCAGGACCTTGATTAAGGAAGATTTTAAAAAGATTTTTAAAACCTGTGATCTTCTTTTGACTCCGACAGCACCGACAACAGCCTTTAAGATTGGAAGAAAGCTAACTAATCTGTTAGAAATTTACTTAAATGATATTTATACGGCCCCGGCTAATTTAGCGGGTCTTCCGGCTATATCGATTCCTTGTGGCCTCGATCAGCAGGGAATGCCGATTGGGATGCAATTACTAAGTGGGCCTTTAAAAGAAGAAAGCTTATTAAGAGCAGCCTTTGCCTTTGAGCAGGCAAGGGATGCAAAAACATTAAAGCCATCATTTAGAAAGGAGGCCTAATTATGGACTATCAAATTGTTATTGGTCTAGAAATTCACGTTGAACTTAAGACCAAATCAAAAATATTTTGCAGTTGTTCGACGGAATTTGGACAGGATGAAAATACCCATGTTTGCCCGATTTGTTTGGGTATGCCGGGGACCTTGCCGGTAATGAATGAAAAAGTGGTTGAATTTGCAACCTTAGCTGGCTTAGCCCTTAATTGTAAGATTGAGCATTTTAGCAAGATGGATCGAAAAAATTATTTTTATCCCGATTTACCAAAAGCGTATCAAACCTCTCAATTTGATTTACCCATTTGTACGGGTGGACTAGTTGAAATTGAAGTCGATGGGGTAAAAAAAGATATCGGCATTACTCGGATTCATATTGAAGAAGATGCCGGAAAGCTTCTTCATGGGTCAGCAGATGGGACCTTGATTGACTTTAATCGAGGCGGTGTTCCCCTAATTGAGATTGTTACCGAGCCTGATATGCGAAGTGCTGAGGAAGCCAAGGCCTTTGCTGAAAAGGTCAGAAATATCTTGGAATATACCGGGGTCTCCGATTGTAAGATGCAAGAAGGATCCATGCGCTTTGATGTGAATCTTTCCCTGATGGAAAAAGGGGCCAGTGAATATGGGACACGAGCAGAAATGAAAAACCTTAACTCTTTTAGAGCCCTCTCCCGAGCGGTTCACTATGAGAGCAAACGCCAAGCCCTTGAACTTAAAAAGGGCCGTCAAATTATCCAAGAAACGCGGAAGTGGGACGATGTCAAGGGGGTCTCCTCATCACTTCGTAGCAAGGAAGAAGCCCATGATTACCGCTATTTTCCAGAACCAGACTTAGTGCCAATCGTCCTTGATGAAGCCTATATTGAAAGGATGAGAAAAACCTTACCAGAACTTCCTGAAGCTAAGAAAAAACGCTATATTGATGCCTATAAATTACCGGAATATGATGCTGGTGTCTTAACCGCAAGTGGGGTAATTGCCCAATTTTTCGAAGAAACCTTGGCAATTTATCATGAAGCAAAACAGATTTCCAACTGGTTGATGGTTGAGATTCCGCCTTTATTAAAAGAAGAAGAATTAACCATGGAAGCCATTCCTCTAAAGCCAGCCCAACTTGCAGAGTTACTAACCTTAATTAAAAACGGAACAATTAGTGGTAGTATTGGTAAAAAGGTCCTTAGTCAAACCTTTAAAACCGGCAAAGACCCTAAAGATATTGTTAACGAACAAAATTTAGCACAGCTGAGCGATACCACCGAACTTGAGGGGATTATAGAAACGATTGTTTCTAAGAATCAAAAGTCAGTCGAAGATATAAAAGGCGGAAATGAAAAGGCTTATGGTTTTTTAACTGGACAGGTAATGAAGGCCACCAAAGGCCAGGCCAATCCTCAAGTAGCCAATAAAATTATTCGGGAAATGGTAAAAAAATACTTATAAAGAGTAAGGATAAGAATAAGATAAAGTGTTAATGTTTAGAAAGAGACAGGTGTATGGAAGAAATAGCACGAATTGATGGACGAAAACATGATGAGATACGAGCGATGACGATCACCCGCCCTTTTATTAAACATGCCCAGGGATCTGTTTTAATTGAATCGGGTAATACCAAGCTTATCTGTACGGCAATGGTCGAAGAAAAAGTACCCTTTTTTTTAAGAGGACAGAATAAGGGTTGGATTACGGCAGAGTATGAGATGCTACCGGCATCGACCCAGACACGAAAAGGAAGGGATCGTAATCGTGGCAAGATTGATGGGCGGACCGTTGAGATTCAGCGGTTGATCGGCAGAAGTCTTCGCTCAGTGGTCGATTTAGAAAAACTTGGTGAGCGAACCATTTGGATTGATTGCGATGTCATTCAGGCCGATGGGGGAACGAGAACCGCTGCTATTACGGGGGCTTTTATTGCCCTTTATGATGCCGTGGTCGATCTTTATGATCAAAAGATGATTAATGAGTTTCCGATCACCCAATTTGTAGCAGCGATTAGCGTAGGGGTCTATCAAGATCAGGTCATTAGCGACTTATGCTACGAAGAAGATTTTCGAGCTGAGGTGGATATGAATCTTGTTATGACGGAAAAAGGGGAACTAATTGAAATTCAAGGAACCGGCGAAGAAAGACCCTTTAGCAGTGAGGAACTTTCCTTATTATTAAAAGTTGGCCAAGAGAGTATTGAAAAAATCATTGCTTTTCAAAAAGAAACCCTATTAGAAACACTTAAGTAAGAAGGGATAAGATGGAAACTATTATTTTAGCGACAGCTAACCCAAATAAGGCAATTGAAATTAAAAACTTGCTTAAAAATGACGTTGAAGTATTAACCATGAAGGATCTGGGTATTGATATTGATATTATTGAAGATGGGCAGACCTTTGAAGAAAACGCTTTGATTAAGGTTCGGACCTTGAAGCCATTTATCGAGCAAGAGGCGATTATTATCGGAGACGATTCAGGCTTAGCAGTAGATGCCCTTGCTGGCCAACCGGGAGTTTATTCGGCCAGATACGCAGGGGAGAATGTCACCTATAAAGATAATAATATCAAACTCTTAAAAGAAATGGAAACTATTCCCGATCCCAAAAGAGGAGCCACCTTTATCACGGTAATGGCAATTCTTTACCCCGATGGTCAAGAAATAATCTGTAAGGGAATGGTTCGTGGAAAGATCGCAAGAGATTTTATCGGTCATGGTGGCTTTGGTTATGACCCCTTATTTATCCATGAGGAAAGCGGCCGTTCTTACGGTGAAATGACCGAGGACGAAAAAAATAAAATTAGCCATCGGGCCCTAGCCATTAAAAAAGTTAAGGACCATTTATTAAAAAAACAATGAGACCTATAATTGAAGTTTAAGGAGGAGGTGGTCAAGTGAAAATTGGACTTGTTAGCGATAGCCATAATAATAAAGGCTCTCTTTCAAAAGCGGTTAAAGCCATGGGAAGTGTTGATCTTATTTTTCATTTAGGGGATTATTATGAAGATGGGCTCTATCTGAAAACACTAACGTCGACACCGGTTCACATTGTTAGGGGTAATATGGATTTTTTTTCAGAGGGTGGTCATGATGAAATTTTGACCATTGTCGAAGGGCTTAAAATTTTCGCCTGCCATGGTCATCGTTATGGTGTTAAAGGAGGCTTGCAAAGGCTTTATTATAAGGCTAAGGAAGTGGATGCCCGGATTGTTCTTTATGGCCACACCCATATTCCTTATCTTGATGATGATGGTGGCATCTTGATTATGAATCCCGGAACAGTCGGTGCCCCGAGAAGCGATGGCTATGAAAGCTATGGGATCATTAAGATCAATAAGGGACAGGTTGATGCTAAAATTTTCCCCTTAGAAAAAGAATGACATAAGAAAGGAAACAATCAATGCTTCACATCAATAATGTATCGATGGTTTATAAAAAAGAGCAGAAAAAAGCCTTAACAAATATCAACTTAGATATTTGTGAGGGGGAATTTACAGCCCTTTTGGGTCAAAACGGAGCTGGCAAAAGCACTTTAATTAATATTTTGGCTGGCAATGTAAAAAAGACCCAAGGGACGGTCACAATTGGCGGCTATGACCTTGATGCCAACGAACTTGAAACAAAAAGGATCATTGGCATTGTCCCCCAAGATACCGGTTATGATTTTGTTTTCACAGTCGACGAAGCCCTTAAAAAACAATCGGGCTATTTTGGCATTAAAAATAATAAAAAGGTGATTGATGATCTTCTTGAAACACTTTATTTAACCGACAAAAGAAATACGAGGCTTAGAGACCTTTCCGGTGGAATGCGCAGACGGTTTTTGATTGCCAAGGCCCTTGTCCACCAACCAAAAATTTTAATTCTTGATGAACCAACGGCTGGGGTCGATATTGAAATGCGACAAATTCTCTATGAGATTTTGATGAAACTTCATCAGTCGGGAACGACCATTATTTTAACGACTCATTATATTGAAGAAGCAGAAAAATTATGTAAGCGCATTATTATTATCGATGGGGGACGGGTGATTGCTGATGCCCCAAAAAAAGAATTGATGCAGACTTTCTCACGGGAAATTGGTCTAGAGATTCAATTTGCCAAAGAAGTAGAATCAAGTGACTTTAGCTTTCTAAAGGATTTTGAAATTATTGATCAACGGTATTTAAAATTAAGCGTACCAAGAAAAGAATTGGCTCAAGTCTTTAAAAGATTAGCGGAAAAAGAGATGGTTTTTACCGATCTTATGGTGGAAAAACCAAAACTCGAAGATGTCTATTTAAAAATGATTAAACATTAGGAGGAATTATGAATAAAGTCTTTTACAATCAAACTGGTTTCATTACCCTTCTAAGCCGAGAAATTCATCGTTTTATGAAAGTTCCGGTTCAAACGGTTTTAGCACCACTTATTTCCAATTTATTATACTTGGCGATTTTTGGTGGCATGTTAAAAACCAGAGAAGTGGGCATTGATGGGATCAATTATCTTAATTTTTTGGTGCCAGGCTTGGCAACTATGGGGGCCATTTTGTCGGCCTTTCAAAACCCGGCCTTTTCAATTATTTCTCAAAAATTTCAAGATACCATTCAGGACTTAAATGGCTATCCGATTTCGAATACTGAAAAAACCTTGGCCTTTGTTTTAGGGGGGACCTTTCGGGGTGTCTTAGTTGGCCTCTTAACTTATGGGGCAACGATCTTTTTTGTCGGTTATCATATTGAATATCCCTTATATTTTATTTTAGCCCTTATAGCAGGGTCCTTTGTTTTTGCATCAATTGGCTTAATTGCTGGTTTGGCTCTTGATAATTTTGAAAAGATGAATTTTGCCTTGGCGATTGTTATTACCCCACTGACCTATTTGGGTGGCGTATTTTTCGAGATCTCAAAATTACCGGGTTTACTATCGAGTATTAAATACATTAATCCCATTTTTCCCTTAGTAAATATTACTCGCTATGCTTATTTGGGGGTTTGTGAAGGGGATATAAGGGTCCATGTTTTAATGGTATCTCTTTTAATGATCACCGCCTTTTCAACTTCCGCCTATCTGTTTAAGAAGGGCATTGGCATAAAGACGGTTTAATTTTTAAGATTTAAAAAGAGGAATAATAAAAAAGAGTTGACAAGGGATATTATATCAAGTATACTAAGTCTTGTCTCTAAGAGAGGCAATGCGGGTGTAGCTCAGTGGTAGAGCCCTAGCCTTCCAAGCTAGTTGCGAGGGTCCGATTCCCTTCACCCGCTCCATTTATGCTTAAGAGATCGAGCGCCTGTAGCTCAGTAGGATAGAGCAACGGCCTTCTAAGCCGTGTGC
>CAZJGM010000004.1:0-52802 GCA_964545675.1 uncultured Lachnospiraceae bacterium
GGACTCCAAACGGGACTCCAAACGGGACCCTTATATAAACTAAACAAAACTAAACAAAAGAAAGAGAAAGAAGCCTTCGGCGAATACGGTAATGTTTTGTTATCAAAAGAAGAAGTTGAGAAACTCCAAGAAGCCTTTCCCCTAAGCTGGGAAGACTGGATCAGACGGCTGGATTTGGGCAAAGAGCAAAAGGGCTATCGCTATCATAACGATTACGTTGCTATCCAAGTCTGGCATGAAAAAGAAATCAAAGCCAAAAGTGACCAGGCCTTTCAAGAGCTCATGGACGAAGCCGACCTGTTTTTAAATTTATAATCGGTGGGAAAGCATTAGAAGTGTCTGACCTTTAGGCCTGGTGGCGGCAAAACCCTCATTGATTGAGGATTTTGCCGTCACTATCTTAAATAATTCTTAAAGATTTAAGTTTCTTTCCCTGCTTTACACGCTGGCAAATTAAACTTGCTATACTAGAAATAAGAGTTAACACATGAAGGAAAATCTTTTTTTAACGGCTCACCCGATGCTTAGGCATCGTCAAATAAAATAAGAGAAAGGAATAGGCATAACTAACTATACCCTCTGACTTCAAGACTCACTCACGTCCTTAGCCTAGCCGGCTCTTTTGCCACTTTCAAACTTATCCTAGCGATAGTCTTTCCTACTAAGTTTACATGCACAAAAGCTAACCATGGGCAATTAGGCTATATTCTAGTAAAAGGCTAGCGGTGATTTAAAGGGGATTACAAGCAAGCCGCAAGATCTTTGGCTTTACAGTGGGTCGCTTCCCCCGTCCGGGACTGATGATAAAGTCGCTTTTTTAATATGAATAAATTTTAGCGAAGATAATCATTGCATCATGTTGTTTTATTCATTCAGAACAGGTACAACATGCACGAACTTAGCGTATTCAACCGATTAACAATTATCTTTATCCGGACTTTTTCACTGGTCCCCCCCGTCCCCACGTCATGTGAACCACTAATCTGATTCTTGCAAAAGGTTGCAAACGATTTAAAAAGAATATCAGCCTAACGTCGATGAAGACGATCGCTTTCTCTAATACCATTTTTCAGTCACCTAGCAAGACCTTTCACTTGACCCTAAGCTTATTTTCCTCGTCCTCACCTAGCTTTCAGGTAAATTAGTTCATATTTTCCAAGTCCTTTAAAGTTGCCCCATCATTATCCTTCCAAGCCGTTAACCCATTTCTGCTAGCGCCCACAACAAAGGAAGCTGCTGCTGATGGGCTGGTTAAAAGGATGTCCTGCTTCAATCTATTTCCAGCAGTAATCTTTGCGGCATATTTTTTTCGTAACTTTAAGGCATTTTCTGGACAACTCTTAGTATATGCTGAAGATATTTTACTACCAGCTATCACTACAAATCCTTCTGCCGTCCTCTTCCCGGTGGCTTCTACTTTAGTAGTTTTAATATAAAGTAGCGGCTCCTCATCAGTAAGAGGAGGTTCTTGTATTAAAGTAATTTTTGGTGTGACAAAAGGATCAAATACTTTATAACCCAAAGCTCCCATAACGAGCTTAGCATAGACAATAAATTCCTCCAATTCACTTTCTTTTTCCTCTGTAATATTACCATGATTAGGATCATTTTCGTTCTTCACAATATAACGTTTTGCGTCAACAGCCATATTAAAAAAGCGATTTTCAAGATAACTGATTTCTGTAGGGCCAAATGAATTATTCGTAGTGGTAAATGCGACTGCTTCTGTCCAATACTCTTTATTATCATCTCTTCGGTGTTCCTCAAGGCGATAGAGAACTCCTTTACCATTCTTTCTAATACCTGCTTGGCCAATATACACAACCGGTTCTCCGGTTATATCTGACGAGCCATAAAGAAAATAAACGCCAGTTTGATTTAAGTAGTCGATGTCTTTCGCCTTATCAAGCAATGTACGAGGTATTTTATAGGCAATACCTGTCCAATTCGCTAACGTGCATTTCATTCTTCCTCCGGCATCGCCATCCATTAAAAATAAGTTTATACTCTTTCCTCTTACCATTTTGTTACTCCTCATTTTAAGCCATTCCAAAGCTAATTTCATTGCTCTTAATATTCCATAACAAGGAACACCTCTCCTAGAAAATTGTTACTATTCTAATCCTTTTCACTTCTCTGCCTTCATAGAAAGACTAATTACTGTTTTGTTAACTCTTGATACATCTTCATCAATTCAGCCACACATTCTGACTCGGTCATATTTCGCCAGTCAAAGGCATAGGCCTCCATGACCGCTCTATCATTTGCTTGATGGGCTTTTCTTAGCTCTGGTGGCATGGTTAATTCATCATATAAATCTGCAAGAGATGAATCAGAGTATAACTCTCTAGCATCAAGGATTAGCTGAGCTGTGCTTTCAACTTGAATCTTCTGTTTTTCTGTTGCTTTAGGCCATGGAAAATTATTATAAACTACTTTTTTTGAATATCTATAATCTGATTTTAATCTACCCGCTATAGTCCTAACCCATGCCATATGGACATTTGAATTTAATATTCCAAACTCATAAATGCTAGCTCCAGGCATAATTAAAGCAGAGTCGGAGGTTAATATATTTTTTCTCATGAATCCAATTGGTATATATTTTCTTTGCTCTGATGATACTCTTGGGATTAGAAGATAATCTGTTTCTGGCATGTTTTCAACATGAAATCTTGTTGGCTTTTCAGCTATTTTTCTTGTTCCCACACTTCTACTAGCTAGTCTAAAGTTCTTAACTGCTTCAACTCTTTTTAAGCAATTCGGCATTTTTCTAAGTATGTGAGGCGAACACTCTCCTAACCATAAGCAATATCTTGGTTTTCTATTAATAAATTCATATGAACCGTACCACAATCTAAACCATTCAGAGCTTTGTGGCTCTTTCTTAACAAATTCTTCTTTATCTTTTTTAGAAAATAGATAATTTCCTCCATCTATTGGTTTATTACCTATTCCTATTTCTGGGATATCTTCTATTGGTTTTGTTCTACTAGATATAAAAACATTGCTCGCGTCTACAAGGTAAGCATTTATATTCTTCGCTTTTATAAAGTTACTATCCGATAAATATATAAATTTATCTTTTCTTCCGATTTTAGCGAACCCTACTATAACACAGTGCACTTTAGCCATATCTGACGCTTCACTGAACCACTTAAAAGTTTGATAGGCAAAATTAATAGTCAATCCATCCTTAAATAATGATTCCCATAAGGTTGCTACACTATCACCCTGTACAATTGAATTTGTAGCGACAAATGCGGATTCTATTTTAGTATCATCCATGAGATCCGAAGCTTTTTTATACCAACAAGAAACATAATCCAAATTCCCCACATTTTTCCATTTCTTACTAAATACTTGATAAATATCTAACTTCTGTGCATCATCCATAATTCGTGCACCCACAAACGGTGGATTCCCCATTATATAATCCAGCTCCTCCTTGGCAACCACATCCTCCCAATCCATCCTCAGGGCATTGCCTTCAACAATATGCGCATATGATTTAAGCGGTAAAAACTCTAAACTCATATGAATCACGTCTTCCGTCTCTTTCATCATCTGTGATTCGGCAATCCAAAGAGCCGTTTTAGCAACCGTTACAGCAAAGTCATTGATCTCAATCCCATAAAACTGACCAATGGCGACCTTAATCGGATTAAAGGCCTCCCCGATGACAATTTGATCGCCGTAGCGACGCTTGATGACCTGGTTTTCTAAGCGCCTGAGGGACAGATAGGTCTCGGTTAAGAAGTTACCACTCCCGGCCGCCGGGTCTAAAAATTTAAGGCCGGCGATTTTTTCTTGAAAGGTCGCCAGTTTTTTATTTCGCGTCCGATCAACTTTAATGCTTTTTATCTCTTCAAATTCATCCTTTAGGTCATTCATAAATAAGGGGTCGATGACCTTGTGGATATTTTGAATTGAGGTATAGTGCATGCCGCCAGACCGCCTGGTATCGGGGTTTAAAGTACTTTCAAAGACGCCACCGAAAATGGTTGGGCTGATATTGCTCCAATCAAAGTTAGCACTGGCTTGATTTAGAATAATATCGATGATCTCCTCGTTAATTCTTGGGATGACGACCTCTTCATTTTCAAACAAGCCCCCATTTACATAGGGAAAAGCAGCCAAATCATCCTCAAGATAGGGATCGCGTTCTTCCGGTTTTTGGTCTAAGACAATAAAGACCTTTATTAAGGCATCTCTAAAATTGAACTCTTTATACTTTAGCAAATAGTCATGGAAAAGACCGTGACGACCAAAAAGCCCGGCATCTTCTGCGTAAAAACAAAAGACCAAGCGGACACAAAGAATATTTAGGTCCTTTAATGTCTCTTCATCAGTGGGGTCATGGTATTCTTTGAGTAGGGCGTCATAGAGGATGCCGACGAGTTCCCCGGCTTGCAAGGAGACTTCCATCTCTTTTTCAATGTTCTGGTCGCCTTGGTCAACCAGGAAAAACATCCGATAGTAGTCATCTTCTAAGTCACTCAAAAGAACAATTTCCGGCTGGCCACCGGGTTTTTCCATGTCATAAATGTGGAATTCCTTAAAGTTACAAGTGACGATCCAGCGGGGCCTTTCTGAATAAGGAAGTTCCGCCGAATATCTCTTGGCTTGTTGAAAGGGCGACAAGAGGGTCCCATCGGATTGCCGAATCGGTTTTCGTAAATCTTTAGTCAGGCTTTTTTGTTCAATTAAAACATTGGTTGATGGGATGTAGCCATCAATAAAACTGGTATGGTCTAATTTAACCTGGTCCTCAAAGCGGATAAATTCTGCCGGATGTTTAATGCCGTAGACCTCATTTAAAAGAGAGAGCCAGAATCTGGCGCTATCGCCTTTTTCATAGCCAATCCCCGCCCATCTCTTTGCGAATTCCCTTGCTGCCAGTCGTTGTTCTGCTTGCCTTAACATTGGTCCACCCCTCTTTTGTTCTTTATCAAATATTGTACTTGCTTTGTCGGCCTTTGTAAACGCTTTATTGCTTATAGGGGTATGCGGACAAAAAAAGAAAGCCCGCAGACTTTCTTGCTGATCTTTTATGTATTGGAAAATCTAGGACTGGGCAAGGGCTTTCTCAATGTCTGGACCAATTTTTTCCGGCGTGTCAGTCGGGGCATAGCGCTTAATGACTTGGCCCTCACGATCGACTAAAAACTTGGTAAAGTTCCACTTAATGGCAGACCCTAGGAGGCCACCTTTTTCCGTTTTAAGAAAGGTATAAAGGGGATCTTCCGTCTCGCCATTGACATTTATTTTTTTAAAATGATCAATTGTTATATTATTACCCTAAAAATACTGTTCAAATCATTTTTCAGGGTATTTTAATCTCTAATCCAAGAAAATACATACTCCATATTTTCCGGCACTCTTGAGACCGGATCATCTATGATTTGAAAGTCACCTTTAATGTTTTTTTCTTTAACCGCATGATCAAAATGGGCGGCGGCGATTCCCATATCGATTCGTTGAATATCATAGGGAAAAAGTTTGCTATAGCCCGGTTCTTTATCCTCATAAAAATGACAGGCATTGTCCTTTACGACGATTCGCCAAGGCTGCTTGTTTGATGCTGATGGCCCTAAGCGAACTATTTCTAGGGCAAAGGCTAAGTCCTTGGCCTTCGTCTCTGTCAGACTTGTTTGAAAATCATCTTTATAGAACAAGTCTTTCCACTCCTTGCGCTTGTCTGCGGAAATCATCTTTCGCATGGCCATTTCCTTGATATGCTTTTTGGGGGCCGCATAGCCGTAGGGTGTTATAATTGGAAAGATCTCGTCATCGCCGACCTTCATCGCTTTTGCAAATTCCTGACGATTAAATGTCCCCCCTAACCAACACGTTCCAATACCCCGATTGGCTAAAAAAAGGATGAGTGTTTCAAACTCGTAGCCTAAGGCTTCTAAGGCCAAGTTTTCTTCTTTGATCGTTGTCCCGATATAGTCCTTAGCACCTTTAATAACACCATAAATTCCAAGCACTTTTTCATTTTTTATGTCCTTTTGATCAAGGTAATGAAAGGTCACTTTTTGGCCAAAAGGGTTGGTGAGAGACTGGACAAATAATTCAATTGCCGCTTTTTCCTCTTTTTTTACCTCTTGGTCACTGTAATTTCTGACACTATATCTTTTTCTAACCGCGCTTTCAATGGGAAAATCAATTTTCATCGGTAGACTCGTAGTCGTTCTTCTAAGGGCTTAAATTCTTTGTCCCCAGCTTGTGCCGTTGGTTTTCCAAAGGGCATTTGGGCTCTCATTTCCCACTGCTCTGGTAGGTCCCATGCCTTTTTTACGGCGGCTTCGATTAGTTCGTTATAATGTTGCAGTGACGCTCCATAGCCTTCTAATTCCAAGGATGTCCAAATATTAAATTGCAACATGCCACTTGATTCTTTTGACCAAATGGGGAAATTATCTTTATAGGTGAGAAATTGATTTTGTAACTCTTCTACGATCTTACGGTCTTCAAAGAAGAGGACTGTTGCATAGCCTGCACTAAAGGAATTAATTTTTTCTTCAGTCGCAGCA
The DNA here is from genome assembly GCA_964545675.1 of uncultured Lachnospiraceae bacterium. Taxonomy (GTDB): domain Bacteria; phylum Bacillota; class Clostridia; order Eubacteriales; family Eubacteriaceae; genus Acetobacterium. Next base: position 6,540 of record CAZJGM010000004.1, read on the forward strand.
AACTTGTCGGCCGGCACGATCTGTCGCAAGGCTTCTTTGGTTAGGTCCCATAATTTTGTATGGTGTTTGTCTAATAACAAGACGACCCGAGCCGTTTGGGAGTTAAATGCTGACGGTGTATGTTTGACGGCATGCTCAATCACTTCTTTAATTTTATCATCGGATACCACCTCATCCTTGCTTAGGCCATAATAGGATCTTCTTTTTTCGATTGCTTGATAAAAATTCTTTGACATTTTTTCATCCTCCATTTTTTATTCTTTTTTCATTTCTATTACTATTATGTGGGCTGTCTCGATTGCCTTAAGCTTAATATCCTCAGCGACTATCTCTAGGGCATCGCGATCACTTAATGCTATTTGATTAATTTCTGACTGGCCTTCGATTTGAATTAAATAGGCCTGGCGATCGTCTGCCAACTTAAAATCTATTTCCTTATCTTGGTCTAATTCTATCGCATAAATGTTGACATCTTGATTAATTTTTATTGGTCCATCACCATCACTGCCTGAGACTACTTTTAACCACTTGTTTTTTCGATCTTCCCACTTAAAGCGGTAATCGCCATAATTAGGGGTCAAGCCTTTTTCATCTGGAAAGATCCATATTTGTAAAAATCTCGCCACGGACTGGCCCAAATTATGTTCACTGTGAGAAATCCCAGTGCCTGCACTCATGTACTGGACATGGCCTCGAGAAATGGTGTTTTTATTTCCGATCGTGTCACCGTGGGTAAGCTGGCCATCGATAACGTATGAGATGATCTCCATATCCCGGTGGGGGTGTAATTCAAAGCCTCTATTAGGGGCAATTAAATCGTCATTGACAACTCTTAGGACGCCAAAATTTATATTGTCAGGCTGATAGTAGTCGGCAAAGGAAAAATGAAAAATACTTTTTAACCATCCTAAATCTGACCGTCCCATATCTTTACTCTCTAATTTTCTTAACATGATTTTCTCCTTTCAAGCTATTACTTGATTTTAGTTACTATAAATTACTTAGTTACTTTTATTATCTTACTATGCTTATATTATGACATAGATTTTTTTATTCGTCAAGACTAATTTAGAATCTTTATAAATAAAAGAGATCCCCTACCTCAGTAGGCGATCTCTTATTCTATCCACTTTTCAGCCCATATTTGAATTTCATCCATCACTTTAGCCAGATCTTTTCCTTTTTGGGTCAGCTCATATTCGATTCTGACGGGTGTTTCCGGATAAACTGTCCGGGTTATTATTTGATGATTTTCTAATTCCTTAAAGCGTTCGGTTAGCATTCTAGCACTCATATTTGGGATGGCCGCAGATATCTCTGAGAAACGTTTTTGATTATTGAGCAAGGTCCTGATAATTAATCCTGTCCATCTTTTGCCCAGTAGCTCAAAGGCGTCTTCAAATTTGGGACATAAATGATATTCTTCCATACAATTCACCACCTCTAGCTATTATACCATAGTTAGTTTAATAAAATTAATTACTTCTTAAACTATACTAAAGAAAGGATCTATTTCTAATTATAATCACGGGGGATGGTTTTTGTCCATGTTTTCTTAAAAATTTCCTCCTCATTTTCATAGGCCCATAAGCTGTTAAGCAGATAAAAGTTATCGGCATCACAGGTCATTTTACTCTGGGTTTTGATTGTCGTTTGCCAGTCTTTACGGCCGACTTTTAATTCCCAGTCACAAAGCGCCTGGGCTGATAAGGGGTCGTTTTGGCAAATAATATAGGTGTTTTTATTCTTACTGCCGTGTTCAATGCCATTTTCCAAGATCGTCCGCTCCCCCTCGTCGGAAAAGTCTTCTAGCTTCCACTCTCCTGCAATTAAGTCGTGGCAAAGCTTTCTTGTTCGCTGGCCATCCCTAGTAACCTCGCGCTCAAGGACGGCTGCTGTTTCGGGGTTTGCAAAGGTGATCCCTTTGCCATCATCTGTTTGTGGCCTTCGCACCGGTAATTCAAGACGGGTATCTTGGCCGGAATAGACACTTAGGGTCACCGGTTTTGGCGAGGGCCAGGCTTGGGGCCAATAGGTCGGCGATAGGGCTAATTCTAAAGAATTGCCCTGAGGGATTTGTTGGCCTAGAACATTTAAGGCAATCTCAATCTTATATTTCTGACCGGCCACTAATTTTTCCGGCTGTTCTTGGCCCTTTAAGTGGTTTAGATTTAAGATCCCCCAGCTAATGAGAGTCGATTCACCGGTCGGGGCCTTGTCTGACAATCTGACGGCTAAGAGGGCGTTGTCTTGGTCTGATGAAAGTTCGGCCTTAAAAACCGGACTACCCAGAAGCTCGATTGTTTCTTTCAGGGGCTTGGAGGTAAAGACTACTGATTTGCCATTTTCCAGGCGCTGGTCAGAGGCTAAGTCCCCGGCCTCACCAAAGGGGCAAAAGACCCCTGCATAAAAACCGTGTTCTTGGACGCTGGCAAGGCTAAAGACTTGGCCCTTTTTAGCTTCTTCAGCTAATTCTTTGCCGTCTAGCCAAAGGGCTTTGGTCTTGATGTTTTTCGAGGGCCACTCCTTATCCCCTAGCCACTTGCCCGGTCTTTCATCGTAACTGACAAAGGGTAGTTCGCTTTCTTGCATCCATGTTACTAATTTAGGCCCATCCATAATTCCTGTTTCGATTCCCTTTAACCATTTGTCCCACCATTTTAGGCATTCTTGCAAAAAGCCAATGGTCGGCTCCGGCGTGGCGACCTCCGGGTATTCATGGGCCCAAGGCCCGATGATCCCCTTGCTGTTGGGTAAGTTTTCAATCAAGCGAAAGACCGGATTGGTATAGCCGTCTTGCCAGCCGCTAACGGCAAAAACCGGGATGGTGATATCTGCATACTTTTCACAAATCGACCCATGTTTCCAGTAGGAATCTCTTCTTTGGTGGCTAAGCCATTTTTCAACAAAGGGCGGGGTGTTTTCCAGCCGGTCCAACCAGTTTTCTCGCCAAGTATCACCGACGACTTGGGGGTCTTGGGGCCTGGCGTTATAGGCAAACATGGTCGAGGCCCACCACAACATATCGCTAGCTAGGATGGTCCCCCCCTTATAATGAACATCGTCGTTGTAGCGGTCATCAGTTGAGCAAAGGGTGATGATTGTTTTTAAAGCCGGATGCTTTCGTGCGGCCACTTGCAGGCCACTAAAGCCCCCCCCAGGATTTACCAATCATGCCGATGGCCCCGGTCGACCAGGCCTGTTTTACAATCCAGTCAAAGACTTCTAGGGCATCGTCTTGCTCCTGCTTTAGATATTCATCGACCAAGAGGCCATCCGAATCCCCCGAGCCACGAATATCGACCCGAATGGCGGCATAACCATGGCCGGCAAAATAAGGGTGTCTGGCCGAATCCCTAATGGCCGTAAAATCATTTTTCCGGTAGGGGATATACTCGACGATGGCCGGGACCGGATTTTCCTCGGCATCTTTGGGTAGCCAAATGCTGGCTGCTAATTTTGTCCCATCGGACATGGGGATCCACACATGCTTAATTTTTTTGACTTCATTGGGAAAGTCTTCTACGACGCTACGGTTTAATGATTTTCGAATATCAAATACCACGTTTACCATCCTTGTGTTGCGTATTTAGGTTTGTATCGGCAACCCATCAGCCTTATCTTTTTTACAAAATTATTTTTTTACAAAAGAATAGCCTTGAAACATTAAAAAAGCGTTCCAAGGCTATTTATTTAATCGGGATTCTGTTCGTGTGAACATTCAGCTTTATTGCTTATTGGGAAATTAATCCTTGGGCCAGTAAAAATTCACGAGCGACGTCTTCCGGTGTTCGTCCATTGACGTCAACTTCGTAGGTCAAATCAGTCATAATCTCATTGGTAAACTGACCACCTAGTTTATTTAGGACTTCTTCTAGGTTTGGGGCCACATCACTATAGCGTTCAAAAAGATCGGACCGGACTAGCAGGGCGGTATTATATTCCGGGAAAAATTCGCGATCATCTTCTAACACAAGGACACCAACTTTTTTATTCATTCCATCGGTTGTATAGACGATGGTTGCATCAATGTTTCCACTTTCAATGGCTGAATATTTTAAATTAAGGTCAATCGGTTTATTGTCCTTGAAATTCAAACCATAAAACTCGGTAAAGGGTGTGTATTTCATACTACCGGCATCCGAGTAGAATTCATGTTCGGCTCCAAAGGTTAATTGATCCGAAACGGCAGCTAAATCAGTAATGGTTTTTAAATTGTATTTTTCGGCTGTTTCCGGTAAAACACCAATGGCATAGGTGTTTTCTGAGCCAAATTTATCCATCAACTGAACGCCTTTTTCTTCTTTGGCAACTTTATTCGCATAGTCATAAATCGTCATGTCTTCCGGTACATCAGCGGTATCTAACTTCAAATAAGTGGTTAGCAAGGTTCCATCATAGGAATTCATGATATCGGTTTTACCTTCAACCATTTGATTGTAGCAATTAACCGGCGCCATTTCGTCGCGAATTTCAACGCTGGCATCGGTATGGTCTTCGACTAACATTTTAGTCATTTGGTGGACAATCTTCATTTCCGAAAACAAACCATCATAAATGATAATTGGGTTTTCGTCACTGTCTCCACCTGGCGAACAGGCGGTAAGGGTGACCCCTAAGAGTAATACCATTAATAAACTTAATACTTTTTTCATTTTTTCTCCTTTTTTTTTCAAATTCTTTCCTAAATACTAATTCGACTTGCCTTTGGCCAGGCGATTATTAATCCATAACATCAGGGCATCAAAAAAGATTGCCATAATCATCAAGGCGGCCGTACCAAATAGAATCAAGTCCATGTTTTGGGTGCGAATCCCTTGATAAATAACCGATCCTAAGCCACCGCCGCCAACTGATGAGGCAAAAATAGCGACCCCGATGGTGGTTACCGTCGCAATCCGAATGCCGGTAAAGATCATTGGAAAGGCTAAGGGGATTTCTACCGAAATTAACCGGTCCATTTGGGTCATGCCCATTCCTCTTCCCGCTTCTTTTACCCCTTCATCGACATTTTCAAGGCCAATGTAGGTGTTATGGACGATCGGTAATAAGGAATAGAGGACAAGGCCGGTAACAACCGTTAATTTTCCGGCGCCCAAAACAATCATGATCAGGGCCAAGAGGGCCAGGGCCGGTATGGTTTGTAAAATTTCCACTGTCCATAAAACAATCTTTCGAACCTTGGGCTTTAAATAAGCCAAAACCCCGAGGGGTAAGCCCACCACAACTGAGAATAAGACCGACATCACAACCAAATAGAGATGTTCCCACACAACTGAAAAATCCATTATTTCACACTCCTTAATCCCTTAGGCACAATTAATCGACGCAAGCCATCAATCAGTAGGCTAAGGACAATGGCAATAATTGCCGACGGAATGGCTCCCGCTAAGATCAAACGGTCATCGTTTGTGGTAATGCCGATGTAAATAAATTCGCCTAGGCCCCCCAGGCCAATCATTGAGGCCAAGACGGCCCAACTGACGGTATAAACCGTTGACATTCTCAGGCCGGTAATAATCGAGGGGATGGCCAGTGGCAACTCCACTTCAAAAAGACTTTGGGCCGGCGACATGCCACAGCCTTTGGCGGCTTCAATCAGCTCCGGCTCAACATCAAGCAAACCGGTGTAAGTATTTTTCAAAATCGGGAAAACCGCATAAATGGCCAAGGCTGTGATCACGGTAATGGGAACCATGCCCAGGGCCAGAAACAATAAACCGATAAAAACAATACCGGGAATGGTCTGAAAAACCAAAAGTATTGGCATAATGATTTTTGCATATTGGGGGACGCGCGATAAGAGTATGCCTAGGGTAATGGCAATTACAAAGGCGATGCTGACAGAGACCAGGACATAAAAGATATGAACCTGAATCGCCGTGATTAGGCGCTCACCATACATGTCTAAGAAACTCATTTTTTCATTGCAATTATTTTCTTTATTTATAAAACTTAACAAAAAAAGCAATCATTCCCTGCTGTCTTATCTGATAACATCAAAGGCTTGATCTTATCACCTTAAACACCATGAAATAATTGCTTCTCCCGCCGATAAGAATTAAGCTTATCTACCCTTTATTTTTGTAAATTATTATGCCTTAATAGCAAACAGACTTTTTATCTTTTCATATTATATCCTATAATTCACAGATTGTCAATTTTTTTACTTTTTTATGCTTATTTATGTAGACATTTCCTTGCCATTGTGCTATAATTTTACTCTTTTTTTGCTCCAAAATTAGCCTCCTCTTTAGGCTTAGCAGGGCCTAGCAAGGATTTTCTTTTGCTAAGCTATCTTTTGAAATTTTCTTAGGACTTTTTTAATAAGAGTATGGCTTAGAAATTGTTGACACCGACTCATTGAATAGGTTATCATTTCTTAAGTATGCTGATTTTTTAACCATCAGCGTCCACATTCGTTTATCCTGAAAGGAGAAAAAAATCATGAAAAAATCACTTTGGCTACTAATTATCTTACTCATCTTTTCACTGACAGCGACGACCGCTTGCACGGTGTCACCTGCGGATCCACAGCCCGGCAAGACAGCGGGGGTCCTTGATCCTCAAGTGGTGCCGGTCAATCCGACCCTGATGGAAAATTATGAGGGCTTCTTTCCGGCCCAAGTCATCACCGTCACCGACGGCGTCTACGTGGCCCGTGGCTATAACCGCGACAACCCGACCTTAATTGAAGGCGATGACGGCCTCATTGTCGTCGATCCGGGGGAAAGTGTCACGGCTGGTGAAATTGTAAAAGAGGCCTTTAATGCCGAGCTTGACAATATTTTTGACAAAAAGCCGGTCAAAGCCATTATCTACACCCATAGCCACGACTGTCATATTCATGGCGCCGCGGCCTTTGCCGATAGTGACACGGAGATTATCGCCCACGAAGACCTGATGGCCTCCCTCTATGACGAGTGGTATGGGCAAGTTTATCCGTCACGGGTAAGCGGCGGCGCCATGATGGGTGGGCTTTTATACCAAAATAGCCCCGCTACCGATAATCAGGGCTGGTATTCCGGCTATGTCTTGGCCGGCACCAATATTCTTGGCCCCTCAGGCTTTATGCCCCCGACTATTTCCGTCAAGGATAAGTTAGAGACAACCATCGCTGGGGTAAATCTTAATCTGATTGCTGCCCCTGGTGAAACTCAAGACATCATCGTCGTTTGGCTACCGGATAAAGACGTCCTCATCCAAATCGGCCTTGTTTACGAAGCCTTCCCGGCTCTCACCACCATGCGGGGTAGTCGGCAAAGAGATGCCCTCGACTATGTTGATAGCATAAAAATGCTTCGCGGCCTCAATCCCGAGTATTTAGTCGCCCTACACGGTCCAAACCCGGTTACCGTCGGTAAGGACAAGATCCAAGAATTCCTGACCAATTTTAGCGATGCCATCCAATTTATGAACGACCAAACCGTCCACTACCTAAACCAGGGCTACACCGATGCTGAGATGATGGACTTAATCGAATTGCCCCCCCACCTGGCTTCCAGCCCTTATTTAAAAGAAACCTACGGGTCAAAGGACTGGAACATCACCCACCTCTTTCGCTATTATCGGGGTTATTATACCGGCCAAACCAGAGACCTCTTTCCTCAGTCGACCCAGAGCGAGGCTGAAATGTCCGCCATGGTCGCCGGTGGCACTGATGCCCTGGCTGTTAAAGCCGAGGACGCCCGAAAAAAAGGCGAGCTGGAATGGGCCCTACGTCTTTCCGACGACGTCTTGGTCCTCGAACCCGACAATAGCCAAGCATTCGAGACAAAGAAAGCAACCATGCTGGCCCTGGCTGAAGAAACCATGAATTCGCAAGCCCGTAATATGCTCCTGTCTGAATACGTCTTGATGACTGACCAGGTGCAAATGACCCTGCCCCTTGACCAGCCCGAAATGCTCTTTTCCAATATGAGTGATATCGCGGTTGCCTCTATGCCCATGGACACCCTCCACCGGATTATGGCGGTTAGTCTAAACGCTACTAAGTCAGCTGAAACCGACCTTGTTGCCGGCCTCCAATTAACCGAAATTGACGATAATGATCCCAACCAAGCGACCCGCTACAGCCTAAACGTCCGCAAGGGGATCTTAGAAATCAATCCGCCCAACAGAAATGACGTCCAGTTTGAACTAACGACTGATAGCACGACCTGGAAACAACTCGTCTTAGGTAAGATCAGCCCGCAAGACGCTGTCACCAATGGAGCGGTAAACTTTAACAGTGGGACAGCCGAAGACTTCTATGCTTTTATGGATCTCTTTAAAGAATAGAAATAAGACCAGCTTTATAAATTAAAATTTCCCTCGTCCACTACAATTTTAAAAAGACCCCTTTGCTGACCAAAATGATTTAATCGGCAAAGGGGTCTTTTTCTAAATATTTTCTTTAAGCGTAATGAGTAATAACAAGTGGTATAATAAAAAAAATAATTACTAAAAGGTGGTATCAATGTTAGAACTCAAGGATATAACAAAATCATATAAAACCCGTGATTTTGTCCAAAATGCATTAAATAAAGTCTCCATTACCTTTCGCGAGAATGAGTTTGCCGCTATTTTAGGGGCCTCTGGCTCAGGTAAAACAACCATGCTAAATGTCATCGGTGGCCTTGACCAGTACGATGCCGGTGACTTAGTCATCGAAGGCCTATCGACGCGAAAATATAAATCATCTGACTGGGATCGCTACCGCAATAACCGGGTCGGCTTTATTTTTCAAAGCTACAACCTGATCCCCCACCAAACGGCCTTAGCCAATGTGGAACTGGCCCTGACCCTAAGTGGCGTATCCGCCAAAGAACGAAAAAAGCGGGCCATTGAAGCCTTAGACGAGGTCGGTCTGCTTGACCACATCTATAAACTGCCAACCCAACTGTCCGGTGGCCAAATGCAGCGGGTGGCCATTGCCCGGGCCTTGATTAATGATCCGGAGATTGTCCTGGCCGATGAGCCAACCGGCGCCCTTGATAGCAAGACCTCTGACCAGGTCATGGAATTACTGGCCGACATTGCCAAAGACCGCTTGGTCATTATGGTCACCCATAATCCCGATCTGGCCCACGAATACACCAATCGGATTATCGAGCTTAAAGATGGGGTGGTTATTAATGATAGTAATCCCCACCAAGCAGGCAGTCAGGAGGTACTTGTTAAAGAGCGATCGAAAAAGACCAAGATGTCCTTTTTTACGGCCATTTCTCTTTCCGTTAGTAATTTAATGACCAAAAAAGGTCGGACCTTTATTACTGCTGTGGCCGGGTCAGTCGGGATTATCGGCATTGCCTTAATCCTCGCCCTGGCCAGTGGCATCAATCTTTACATCCAAGGTGTTGAACAAGAAACAATGAGTGCTTATCCCCTGACCATTGATTCTTCCGGCATTGATATCACCAGTTTTCTCGGCGGCCAAGGAAGCGCTCCCAACCTAAGTGAAAAAGAAGCAGGTCAAGCCGATGAGGTTCCGGTCATTAATACCATTACCTCGCTTTTTTCCTTCCAAAACAAAAATGATTTAAAAAGCTTTAAAGCCTATCTTGATGCTAAGCGCCCGGAACTTGACCCCTACCTTAGGAATCTTCAATATAAATACGGTGTCACCCCGCAAATTTATTTAAAAGACCAGGCGCCCGGGGTCAGGCAGGTAAACCCCGATACCATTTATTCGCAGTTTGGTTTTGGCAATACCACCGGCTTCGATCTGATTTCCGGGGCCGGCAGTTTTGGCGGCATGAACAACTTTAGTCAATTGCCCGGCGATGTCTCCCTCTTTGAAGACCAATACGATGTGGTTGCCGGAAAATGGCCAAGCCAGCTAAATGAGGTCGTCGTTGTTTTACTCGATAGCGGGTCCCTGACCGACACCAGCATGTATACGCTGGGTCTTAAGGACCGCAATGCTTTAAAAAACATGTTTGAAAATTTTGTCAATGACGAAAATTTTGACATTGATGGGCCTACTGATGATAAAATTAATTTTGATGAAATTTTAGACGTTAGCTTTAAGGTGGTTAATCCCGCTGAGAAATATACCTTTGACCCATCCTATGGCCTTTGGGTTGATAAATCAAATGATGTCAAGCATATGGACATGATTATTGATGCTGGCCTCGACTTAGAGGTGGTGGGGATTGTCAAAGCCAATCCTGATACCAGTAATCCCATGTTATCAACCGGCATTTATTATCCAGCCAGCCTGACCGAATATTTAATCAGCCAAGCGGCTAACTACGAGATTGTTCAGCAGCAATTAGCTAGCAAAGAGGTCAATGTCTTTACCGGCAAGCGCTTCGACGATGAGACGGAGGGCGGGCCAGAGGAACTCTTTAATTTTCAAGATTTTATCAGCATCGATCCGGCCATGATTCAAAATGCCTTTAACTTTGATATGACGGCCCTGGACCTTGATTTCTCTGATCTTGACTTCTCCGATTTTGACATCACGATTGATCCGACCACTTTGCCGGAATTAAACTTAGGCCAACTCGCTCAAAGTATCGCCAGCCAAATTAATGTCCCGGTCGAGGAGATTCAAGTTATTTTAGTTACCCTCTTAGAAGACTTTGTCGCCAGTCAAGAAGAGCAAGAGATCACCTCGCTTGAGGAATGGGTGGCTAACTTTGACACCTATATTCATAGCGAGGAGGTCCGGGCCAAACTGATTGCTGATTTTGAAACATTAAACACCGAGACCCAAATCTCGCAAAAATTAACGGAGATTGTCCAAAACTATTTCTCCTCTTATATGGCCCTCACCTTTGACCAAGTCATGGCCGATATCCAATCCGACTTTTTAGGCCAAATTGATGGCCTCTTTACCGATCTGGGAACAAGTCTACAAAGTGCCCTAACCATTGACCCTGATGGCTTGGCCCAAGCCTTTGCTTTTAACCTCGAGGAAGACCAGTTGTTGGCTTTGGTTCGTAGTCTCGGCGAACAAGAACAAATCAGCCAAAGCTCCAACTTAAGTGTCTTAGGCTATCGCGACCTTGCTGAACCGAGTGAGATCAATCTTTATCCCAAAGATTTTACCACCAAAGAAAGTGTTGTCGCCTTCATTGACAAGTATAATCTGGAAATGGAATCTAGCGATCAAGATGATAAGGTTGTTAATTACACCGACCTGATCGCCGCCATTTTATCCTCAGTCACGACCATCATCAACACCGTATCCTATGCCCTGGTGGCCTTTGTTGGCATCTCTCTTGTCGTTTCATCACTGATGATTGGCGTTATTACCTATGTCTCCGTCCTTGAACGAATCAAAGAAATCGGCATTTTAAGGGCCATTGGTGCCAGTAAAAAAGATATTCGCCGGGTCTTTAATGCCGAAACCCTAATCATTGGTTTTGTCGCCGGTACCTTTGGTATCTTAGTCACCTATGGCCTTAGTTTTATTGCCAATATTCTTGTTTATAATGAGTTTGGCATTCCCAACATTGCCCATTTACAAGGCCAAGCAGTGGTCATCCTAATCGCTATCAGTATGGTTTTAGCCTTTGTTTCCGGCTTAATCCCCGCATCAACAGCCGCTAATAAAGACCCGGTTGAAGCCTTACGAAGTGAATAAGCAGGCGAGGTGAAAAAAAACCGCTTAGCGATTGTGAAATCATAAAATAAGTGTATAATGGTTGTGGAATAATATGTATAATATAGTTTAGTCGATTAGAAAATCGAGTATTGTTTTTAGTGATCGTCGTTTTTACTGACGATCGAATTATATTTTCAGAAAGAGGTAGATTTATGAGTAGAAGTATTGGTACTATATCAAGAGGCATTCGAACGCCAATTTTTAATGAAGGCGATGATTTAATTCAGATGCTTCCCGATATTATTATTGAGGCTGCCAAAGAAAATAATTTTAAATTATACGATCAAGATGTTTTAGCCATTACCGAATCAATCGTTGCCAGAAGCCAGGGCAATTACACCACGATTTTTGATATTTGTGATGATTTAAGCAAACAACTAGAGGGTCGCAGGACGATTGGCCTGACCTTTCCCATTTTATCCAGAAATCGTTTTTCCATCCTCTTAAAAGGAATCGCCATGGCGGTTGATGAAGTGGTCCTACAACTTTCTTATCCGGCTGATGAAGTGGGTAATGAGCTTTTTTCACCTCATTTATTAATTGATTCTAAAATAAATCCCTGGACCGACGTTTTGTCAGAAAAAGAATTCTATGATCACTTTGGCGAATCAAAGCACCGCTTTACCGGCATTGACTATATCCAATATTACCGGACCATCATTGAAGAACAAGGGGCTAAGTGCACAATTATCTTTGCCAATGATATTCGAGAAATTCTAAAGCATACTAAGACGGTCCTCACTTGCGATATTCATTCGCGCCGGCAAAGTAAAACGATTTTAAAGGCCAGTGGTGGTGAATTCGTTCTCGGCCTCGATGATCTTTTAACGACCCCGCAAGCAAAGCACGGCTATAATGAAGATTATGGTCTGCTCGGCTCCAATAAAGCCGATGATGAGCGGGTTAAACTCTTTCCCCGGGATAATCAATTTGTCGTCGATGCCATTGCTAAAGGCTTGTTTGATAAGACCGGTAAAAAAATTGAAGTGATGATTTATGGCGACGGGGCCTTTAAAGACCCGGTTGGCAAAATTTGGGAATTGGCCGATCCCGTTGTTTCACCGGCTTATACCCCCGGCTTAGAAGGGACCCCCAATGAAGTCAAGTTAAAATACCTTGCCGATAATCAGTATAAAAATTTAAGCGCTGACGAGCAATTTAAAAAGATATCGGCGGTTATTAAGGATAAGTCTAATCCCCATAGTGACGATGAACGAACCGGGACAACACCACGACAAATTACTGATTTGCTGGGGTCACTGGCCGATTTAACATCGGGAAGTGGTGACAAGGGGACACCGATTGTCTATATCCAAGGTTACTTTGATAATTTTGCTGATGACCAAAAATAGTCGTCCGCGGGCTGGTGTCTCCAGTCCTCAAAACAACCCGATCTGATTCATTTTTACAAGGAGTTTGCATGGCTTTTAACGACCTATTTATCGATTTTACTTTGGCGTCTATCCTCATTTTAGTCGGCCAATATTTACGGGCAAAAATGTCTATTTTTCAAAAATTCTTTATGCCCGCCAGTATGATTGCCGGTTTCTTGGGACTGATACTTGGACCACCCCTCCTCAATATCCTTCCTTTTTCAGGTTCTGCCGAATCTTACGCCGCCACTTTAATTATCTTCATCTTTACCATTCTCGGACTTAATGGTTTTGAATTTAATAAAGATTCCGGCAAGGAAGAGGCCAAAAGAATTATTGGCTTTCAATTGTTTCGCATTGTCGCTTTGTTTTTTCAGTTTTTAATTCCAATCTTACTAACCGCATTTGTTTTTCAAAAAATATGGCCCGATTTAAATACCGGTTTTGGCATGCTTTTGGTTTCTGGTTTTTATGGTGGCCATGGTACTGCCGCTGCCGTCGGCGAGACCTTTGTCCAGCTAGGCTGGGCTGATGCCCCGGATTTAGCCATCACCTTCGCCACCATTGGCATTCTAACCGGTGTTTTTGTCGGACTGGCCTTGATTAAAAACGCGACAAAGAAGGGCGAAACCGCCTATGTCAAAGATTTTGAATTTGTTGATGAGGATTTAAAAACAGGTCTCGTTCGCCAAGAGAATCGAAAATCTCTTGGCCAAGAAACCATCTCGCCCGTAAGTTTAGAAACCCTGACTTTTCACTTGTCTCTAATCATTGGTGTGGCCGGGGCTAGCTTTATGCTAAATAACTATATCGGGGAAAATGTAATCTCTGGAATACCGACCTTCACACTTGCCTATATTGTTGCCCTGATATTTTTCTTATTCTTAAGAAATACCAATCTCTATCATTATATTGATACTGATATCAATGATAAAATCGCCGGTACTTTCACGGATTATTTAGTTTTCTTTGGCATCGCGTCAATAAAGCTAGGTGTTGTTGCTAAATACGCCGGTCCCTTACTCTTAATGACCATGGTTGGCATCGGCTTAGTCGTCATGATTGTCAAACTATTGGGGCGGGGTTATAATAAAGATAGTTGGTTTGAGCGGTCGATATTTGTTTTTGGCTATTCAACCGGTGTCTTTGCAATCGGCTTTGTATTATTACGAATTGTTGATCCTGAGGGCTACTCAAAAACCCTTGAGGACACGGCCATCACACCTCTAACTAATTTTATCGAAATTATCTTATGGACAACCTATCCAGCCCTCTTGTATAATGGCAACTGGCTGGTGGCCGCCGGTTTGATGCTTGCTGGTATCATTCTTTGCGGGGTGGTCACCCTCTTAACCGGAAGCTGGGTCTATGATTTGCCCAAACATGAACGAAAGGCCCTTGGCTTGGAAGAAGCCTAATTTAAAAACCTCCTGGAAACAACTGCTAAATTACAGCTGTTCCAGGAGGTTTTCTTATCAATAGTGGATCAGCCCTATAACTGATTGATTCACTGCCTCTTAGCTTTTCGGCATTTTCAGTCTTTTTGTCTTTTAATTATAAGACAAATAAGCTGTTAGTCTCCTAACAGCTTATCGCTTATTTTTATTAGATAAACTGACGAAAAAGATGCTTTATCTTTACTCTTTTTTGCAAAAAAGTCCGTGCAAAAATTCTAAATTCAGTGTAGTATCTAATTTAGCCCTTTGTCCTCATCCCCTTGATAGCTGGCAACACTTTTACTTTAACTATGGATGAGCAATTTGGCTTATATTTATTATTTATTTTTACATAGCTATAGCAACTTAATCCAATTATAAAGGAGAAACAATTTGAGACTAATTTCATGGAATATTGATTCATTAAACGCCGCCCTAACAAGTGATTCTAATCGGGCCGTCCTTTCAAGAAAAGTAATTGATACCATTCTTGAGTATGACGCCGACGTCATCGCTTTGCAAGAAACTAAACTACCTGCTAAAGGACCCAGTAAGAAGCATATGGACCACCTAGCGGCCTATTTTAAAGACTATTTTTATGTCTGGACAAGTTCCCAAGAACCGGCGCGAAAAGGGTATGCCGGGACCATGTTCTTATATAAAGACCACTACACGCCAGAGGTTTTTTACCCGGAGATTGGGGCACCGGATACAATGGATTTAGAAGGACGAATTATTACTTTAGACTTTGGCGATTTTTATCTGACCCAGGTTTATACGCCTAATGCCGGCGACGGCCTAAGCCGATTAGAAGAGAGACAAATTTGGGATGTCAAATATGCCGACTACCTTGAGGCTTTAGATAAAGAAAAACCGGTCTTAGCAACCGGTGACTACAATGTCGCCCATAAAGAGATCGACTTGGCCCATCCCCAAAACAACCTCCGGTCAGCCGGTTTTACAGTTGAAGAGCGGCAAGGCTTTAGCAATCTCTTAGAAAAAGGCTTTACCGACACCTTTCGGCATATTCATGGTGATGTGACCGGTATCTATTCCTGGTGGGCCCAACGGGTAAAAACAAGTAAAATCAATAACTCCGGCTGGCGGATTGATTATTGGCTAGTCAGTGACCGGCTGGCGAATAAGGTCACTAAATCAGAGATGATCGACTCCGGCCAACGCCAAGACCACACGCCAATTTTATTGGAGATTGATCTCCCCTAATAATGTGGGGACATTTAAGAATTGGTAACAAAAATAAAGAAATGGTGAATAGAAAGATGATTGTGTTGGTTTTTGGGTAATTAAATTATATCATACAGGGTTATGAAGATAACTATCTTTGTAAAAACCACTTAATTTTTTTAAATGTAAGTGGTTTTTCTTTTTTTAGGCCT
Source organism: uncultured Lachnospiraceae bacterium (assembly GCA_964545675.1). GTDB lineage: Bacteria > Bacillota > Clostridia > Eubacteriales > Eubacteriaceae > Acetobacterium. The sequence continues at coordinate 22,342 of CAZJGM010000004.1, forward strand.
TTTGAATGATAAGGAAAGCCATATGTTTTTTTTTAGGCCTTTTGAGTGATAAGGAAAGCCATATGTTTTTTTTTAGGCCTTTTGAGTGATAAGGAAAGCCTGTTTTTTAAGTTACCAGGCCTTTATCGTCAGTTTTCCTTATTTATCACCAAAAATATTCAAATAGTCGTGAAGGACAAAGATTCGGTTACGAGAGTAGCCTGTTATTTCGCTAATGATGTTATTCGATTCTAAGCTTCGCAAAACTGATGTTATCCCACTTCGACTTAGATCAACAGAGTCGACTAAATCTTGCACACTAAGAAAAGGAGAATCAAAAAAGGCATTTAAAACTGAAATAACATTTTCGGTTTTTCCTTTCAATTTGAAGGAGCACTCTTTATAATCACTTACTAATGCGACAACTTTTTCAAATTTATTCTTAGCAGTGGAGGCTGTTTCAATCACACCTTTTAAGAAAAATTTAATCCAGCCAGTGAGGTCATTAAATAAACGAACGCGGTTTAAATTATCATAATAGAGTGTTCGATTTCTTTCGAAATAATCAGAAATATAGAAACAGGGTTTTTTTAAGATATCTTTATCCAATAAAAATAATGGAATCAATAAACGCCCCAAACGCCCATTACCATCTAAAAATGGATGTATTGTTTCAAATTGATAATGCAGGATTGCAATTTTTATCAAATTGGGGATGGTTAAATCGGTATTATGAATAAATTTCTCAAAATCAGATAATAAATCAGGTAGATGTTCAACACTTGGTGGTGCAAATATAGCATCTGAAGGTTTTGAACCACCAATCCAGTTTTGGCTTCTTCGTATATCACCAGGTGTTTTATGTTCACCTCTTACGCCTTGAAGCATCAAGGCATGGATTTCTCCGATAAGGCGATTAGAAAGCGGAAAATCATCAGTTTCAATTCTGGAAATTCCATGTTCTAAAGCTTGAATGTAATTTTGCACCTCAGTATGATCATCACGTTTTTCAGGACTGATATCCTCAATTTTCATCAAATCTTCTTCGATAGTTGTTTTAGTTCCTTCTATTTTGTTCGATTTGTGAGCTTCTGTACGGATGTGCATTTTTATATAGACATCAATATTGGGGATAAGGTTAGAGTAACTATTAAGACCACCAAGTTCTAAATTTGCTTTTTCTAAGAGCACGTTAATTTCGGGATCATTCCAAATCCACTGGCAATTAATGTTACTTGGGGTAAAACTTTTAAAGTCTCCATGATTTTGATAACGACCGGATTTAAAGCTTTTAATATCGATTGGCTGCATAGACTATTCCTCCTAATATTTAAAACCCACGGTTGAACATCCCCTATCTTGGGAGGGTTTACGACCAAGGTATGATTAGCATTTTCTGTAACAGCATTATATTTTACATAATGGATTATGTCAATAAACAGGCAAAATCCAATTTTCTAAGCACCACCCTAAAAAACGACCTTTTCACTGGTCCCAGATCTTTCGTTTGTCATATCATGACTCTTTCCAATTCTCATTAGAAACTATATTTTATTACAAACAAGCCCCCCAATTTATTAGGGGGGCTTGTTTGTATAGCTTTTTATTTGAATAACCTTTTATTTAATTATTTTTTTACAAAAGACGTCATTTTTGCATTAGCGCCTAATTCTTCCTGAATTCTCAAGAACTGGTTATATTTCTCTACTCTTTCTGAACGGGCAACTGATCCCGTCTTTATTTGCCCAGCATTGATCGCTACCGCAAAGTCAGCAATAAAGGTATCGCCAGTTTCTCCTGAACGATGAGAAATAACCGTTGTAAAGTTGTTTTTGCGGGCTAATTTAATGGTTTCAATGGTCTCTGATACGGTCCCAATCTGATTTAGCTTAATCAAAATAGAATTAGCTGATCCTTCAAGACGTGGGGACTTTTCGTTTGTCATGGTACCACCATCGGCAAAAAATTAATAAATCCGAATTTATTTAAAAAAAGCTTGCTTTTTTATTAGAAAGGCGCTATATTTAAACATAATACACCAAACCATTGACTAAGGATTAGTAAATTTGATAACCACTTCTAAGAGAATCGCAGACGGTGAGATTGCGGTAGGTAGGATCTGATTGAATGGACTTATGAGGGCAGGGAGAAAGCAGTTTACTGTGAGTAATACCTGACGGGAACTTCGCCCGTTATCAAGGAAGCACATATGATTGTATGTGACACGAGTAGATGAGACTTGATTTAGTTGTCTCATTATTTGGGTGGTACCGTAGGAGTTTAACTCCTGCCCCTTGTTATTAAGGGGCAGGAGTTTTTTGTTTTTTTGAAAGGAGGAGCGTATGCAATTATATTTTAAAACAGCGTCCTATTTTCGATGGCCTAGCACAGCTAAGCAAATCATTAAAAAATAAAAATAAAGAGGAGATAATCATGTTAAAAGAAAATGTCGATTTTGCCGTATACACAAAACAAAACCCCACACAAGAGGGTTATTTCGGTACCTACGGCGGTGCTTATATTCCACCTCAGCTGATTCCAGAATTTGAAAAAATAGCGACCGCCTATCAAACCATCTGTAAAAGCTCCAAATTCATCACTGAACTTAGACGAATCCGCAAAGAATTCCAGGGCCGGCCGACGCCAACCTATCATTGCGAGCGCTTATCGCAATCAATTGGTAACTGCCAGATTTATTTAAAAAGAGAAGATTTAAACCATACCGGTGCCCACAAATTAAACCATTGTATGGGTGAAGGCCTTTTAGCCAAGTATATGGGCAAAAAGAAAATCATTGCCGAAACAGGCGCCGGCCAACACGGTGTCGCCTTGGCCACGGCGGCGGCCTTCTTTGGCCTTGAATGCGACATTTACATGGGGGAAGTGGATATTGCCAAGCAGGCCCCTAATGTCGCTCGCATGAAGCTTTTAGGGACCAGGGTCATACCTGTTACTCATGGTCTCAAAACCCTTAAAGAAGCTGTCGACGCTGCCTTTGAAGCCTATATCGATGAATTTGAAGACGCCATGTATTGTATTGGGTCTGTCGTTGGCCCCCACCCCTTCCCCATGATGGTCAGAGATTTTCAGACCGTTGTTGGCGTCGAGGCCAGAGAACAATTCCTCGGTATGACCGGTAATCTTCCCGACGCCGTGATGGCCTGTGTCGGCGGTGGCTCAAATGCGGCCGGCATTTTTACCCCCTTTTTAAATGACCCCGTCAAGCTGATTGGCGTTGAACCCATGGGGGTCGGGACAAAAGTTGGCCAGCATGCCGCCAGCATGACCTATGGAAGAGAGGGGATTTTGCATGGATTTAATTCAATCCTCTTGCAAAATGAAAAGGGCGAGGCCTCGCCGGTTTATTCAGTGGCAAGTGGCCTGGATTATCCGTCCATCGGACCAGAGCATGCTTATCTAAGAGAGCTTGGCCGGGTCACTTATGAATCGGCTACTGACGATGACGCTATCGATGCTTTTTTCAAACTGTCAAGGCTAGAAGGAATCATCCCTGCATTAGAAAGCGCGCATGCCATCGCTTATGCCATGAAGCTGGCAAAAGAAATGAAATTTGGCTCCATTTTAGTCAACTGCTCGGGCCGGGGCGACAAGGATTTAGATTTTGTATTAGAGCATTATAGCGATCGCTTAGGACAATAATTTAACCATTTCCAATTAAAATAAGGGCCTGCTGAAAAATTTAGCAGGCCCTTATTTTTTATAGTTTCTTAGAAATGCCGAGAAGCTAGACATCTCATTTTGTGAAATTTTTTTAATCGATCCCTTTGTTTTTAATAGGCGACAAATAATTCTCGTTTAACCATGCAAAGTGGACACTTATCCTCTTCACCTGTCAGGGTTATAAAGCCACACACGGGACATAGCTCGATTACTTGTGCTTGTAAATCTTTTTCTGCATCAACTGCTTGCTTGGCTTGGGTAAATAAATCAGCATGTACTTTTTCGGCTTCGATGGCAAATCTCATCGCTTTTATGGCTGACTTTTCTTCTTGCAATTCTGCTACTGCTATATAGGCTGGGTACATTTGATTGACTTCATGGAGTTCACCATCGATGGCCCCTTGTAAGTTTTCTGACGTCGTGCTAAGTCCAAATCCGGCTCCGGAAGCGACTAAGAAGTCTCCCCCTTCATCCTTTAAGGCTTTAAAGTGTAGAGTAGCATGGATTTCTTCGGCATCTGATGTTGCTAAAAACAATCTTGCCACTGTTGGGTAGCCATCTTTTTTGGCTTTATCTCCCCAAATTCTGTACCTCATGTGGGCGTGACTTTCTCCACCAAATGCTGACCGTAAATTTTCTGCTGTCATTGCGTTCATTTAATTCCTCCTATAATTCATCTCTCTTTATACTAAAATAGTACATGACCTAGTATAGCATAAATATTAATTTTTTAAAGCCCTTTCTTACCTTGTTGGTAGTAAATCTTTGTAAGCAGCCATTCTCATTTAAGGATATTTGCTATTTACAATTTTAAGTTAAGCACCTCAACAATTGTATCAATCACACCCTCTTCTTCATTTGTTTTACGTGTGATGTTTTTAGCAGCCGCTTTTAAATCAGGATGAGCATTTTTCATTGCAAAGGTATGGTCACACACTTCCATAAGCGATAAATCGTTAAGGTAGTCGCCAAACACCATTGTCTCCTCCGCTTTTGCGCCAAATTTTTCCATCAATATCTGCAAAGCCTTTCCTTTATTTTCACCCTTCTTGATAATATCAATCCAATTTTCTCCTGAAGGAATAAGATCATAACGATCGGTAATAGAAGAAAGTTTAGGGCAAGCATTTGTCAACGGGTTAATGCCATCGACACAGGATATCTTACAGATTTCTTCCTGATGAATGACGTCCTCAAAACTGTCGACAATTACTGTATTATAGAAAAAGCGTCTGACCTGTGCTTCAAAAGCCGGCAAGCGATCGACTATATAAGACGCATGAATGCCACATAGGGCCGGGCGCAATTCATCAATTTTCGCAATTTTCGCAAGCAATTTTTCAAGTTCTTTTTGTTGAATTGACGCAGAGTAGATCATCTCACCCCGATCTAAGACCACATTGCCATTTTCGCAAATTAAGCCAATCTGGTCAAAATAGTCCTTAAATTGAACTTTCAAGGTATGTACGGGTCTTCCACTTGCTGGAACAAAGCGGATGCCTTCACGATTTAAGGCTTTAATCAGCGCTGGAAATCGGTCAGGTAATTCTTTTTTGCTATTTAGTAAGGTCCCATCAAGATCGGACACAATAATTTTAATCATACAAACTCCTCTTATCATAAATTTAAACACAAGGTGTTTATTTTTTCAATTTTTTCTTCTAAAGCTTTCTTCATTAAGGTTGATAGAGGAATATTTTTAAATTCCGCACACTCCTTGTGAATTTTTGCTCCTCCTGCTCTTATTGTACCATGTTAAGTAAAGATCTGTCCTATTCAGTGTAGCCTATCCATAGCATTGATCGATTAATCAAAATCATCATCACTACATTTTCGAATAATATATTTTACTTTATAGAATGGCATCGGGGTATTTCTTTTAGTATAATACTCAATATCAACAACCTTTACAATTACTTCTTTTCCCTTCTTCCCGACTGGAACAAGAACATAATCACCTTTCTCAATGTAATCATCATCGGTTAAATAGTAATAGCTTTTCCCCCATTCTTGAAATTCTACACTAAGAAAGATATATTCATCTTCCCTGCGATTCGATTTTTGATAAAAAAACGGATTAAGAATTTCCCCGAAATTATAATGCTGCACAAGATTATAAACTTCTTCTGCGAACTCAGGCCAATCTTCTGGTAAACCATCCCGATCAAATCTCCCTTTAAAGACAAGCTGAGCTTTTTCATTATAATCGACTGTTAAGACATAATTTCTACTTTCATTTGGATTTTCAATAAGATCTACCGGATTTCCTTTTATTGTATTGAATAAAAAATCAGCATCTAGATCATCTAAAAAGCTTGATAGGCCTTCCTGAATATAATATTCTTTGCTAATAATACAAGCCCTTCCTAATCGCTGGATGTATTTTATCGTCTCGCTTTCTCGATCAATAATAAGCTTTTCAGAATAATCCCAAGTATCGTAATCAATCGTCTCATCACTGGAATTTTCCTGGATCATTTTTGTCACTCGATGATAGTCAATTGAAATCCTGATAACTTTGTCCAGCCTTTTATTTTCTAAAGGTTCTTCCAAACTAATTACCGCCAAACGCTTAAGAGCAATAATAAACCATTTCCTGTTATCAGATTGAAGAAGGTCTTCTTCGGTCCAATAGGTTATAAAACGCCATTTTAAAAAAATAGCGGAACTCAACGTTTCCATATCGTCTATTTGATTAACTATTTTTTTAAGCGCGACATAATCGTATAATACCTTAGTATTCGAATAAGCCAACTCGAAGGCTTTCCCACAATCCATCTTAAATTCAAGAGCAAAGCATTCATCTGCAAAATCGTCTAGCACTTCTTGTTCAGTCGTCTTGGGATTTCGATATTTTCCAAGCCATTTTACCGCAAATTTATGGACTTCTTTTATGGTTACCATTAACGCCTCCTTCTAAGGATCGATAGGTCATTGCTGTTTTTCTTGAAACACAGGTAGGACGCGTTTCGTTTGTCATGGATTCCGCTTCAACGCTGCCTCTACCATCATCTTACCCAATCCCAATACTCTGCTTAATTGGCGAATACTTGCTCCCGTTTCCTGATAGATCTCTTGAATCTGATGATTTCATTAAATCATTCCAGCTTTCAAAGGATTTTGATAAATGTACCCAATCACCGTCATTAAATTACGGTCATCTTCAACTACTTCACTACTAAAACGATTCTAAAAAGGATGGCCCGTTCGGCCCATTATTATTATTATACAACTGAACATAACCCACGGTGATTCGTTTGATACTCCTACCAAGAGCTTCATCTTCCTTTATTAGTAAGTGAACATGATTATCCACTCGACAATAAGCCGAACTCAAATCCTCCAATTTCTGTAGCCTTATCCAACTTTTCCATGAAAATTAATCGATCCGAGTCATCCCTGGCCATCTATTTAAAACAAATCTTCAATTTTTATTCTAAAATAACCACTCGCATCTTTAGTTTTAGATGATTCTATTTTGTTAAACTTTACTTTAATAACTTCCCCCTTTTGCACATCTTGTTTTTCTCCGGTTCTTTCTTCATATTTGAGATCGATGAAATTACATAAAAAATCAAGAATATCTTTTTGCGTTTTAATTTGATTTCCATCACCATCTTCAGCACATTTATAAATACTTTCATTTGACAAATATTTACATTCAATAAAATGAAGATAATATACACCATCAACTCGATTAATTAATCCAATATCTGGCTTAGCATTCATCATCCACTTTCCATAAGCGTGCGATTTTTTCCATTTTCTTATATGAACTTTTTTATTATCCCCAATTTCACAAAAATCCCCACTTTTGCAAAAGTTCACTTCGATATAATCTTTTAATAATTGATTAAAGCAGACTTTATCTGTATGCCAATAGTCTCGCATCAAAGTTGCCTCAAAGAAAACATCTACAATCTCACCTTGTATATCCAGATAATTCATTATTTTACGATTGTTTTCTTTAAGACGGTTAAATAGAAATAATGCAAATTGACGTTCTTCTCGGCAAATCGGATTCTCTCTTCTGAGATAATCATTAATTATAAACGACTTATCTTTTTCACAATTTTCTGTAGACTCTTTAATCATAAATAAACCTCTTTATCTTCAATTATTAAATATTAAAATTTCTCGACCTCAATATCTTTTTAATTTATGTTGCATGTTACTCTTACCTGTCCTGAGGGGGGGGTTAGTGAAAGTCTGGCTAAAGACTGGATAAGGGGGTACCGGTAGCCTAACTTATCATTTTATTTTCAATTTAGCCTAACCCTTACTTCTTCTTCTTTTCCATCCCGACAAACTCTAAATTTAGCAAATCGATAGGCTTCCATCCCAACTTCTTCTATATCATCATAGCTTGCTGGAGTTACCAAGTCGCCGTCGATATTTAATAATACTTTCTTTTGATCTATAGTGACGATGAAAAAAGGCTCTCGACCAGACTTGTCATCCATTAGTAAGTAATCTAAATTTTCATAAATAAGCGGTATGATTATTTTATTATCAAGGTCAATAAGGCCTTGCTTGTGATTTTTTGTAACGTGAAACATCGAGATTAAACTCTGCTTTATTGGTTCAATCTCATCGTAAACTGCAGGTATAACCATCTTATTACGGATTGTCACTTCTTTCTCTTCACTATAGTAACCCGATTGATTGTCTTCTATCCGACGAATTATAATATCTTCATCGATATGATAGTAACCAAATTGCTTATCTTTCCTTACCTTGATATACATCGAATTGCAATGTTTCATGGCTAGTTTACCAACGATTATGTCAGAAGCCTTGCCTCCTCCAACTTGGTCAAAATTAAAGGGTATCATTAGCTTGTTCTTTCTATTAACCATCCCTTCCTTACCATTTTTCCGACAAATATAGTAATCCAAATCGGTCCCTAAATTATCTTTTTTGTAGTCGGTCCAATCGCTTAACGCTTCATATATAATTGGTATTTCGATCTCGTTTTTATTATTGATCAAGCCTTTTTTATTGTTTTGGCTGACGATAAAAAGATTCTCATCTAATTTTTCCTCATTGCTACGATAAACATTCTTAATCTCATCATAAATAATGGGAATAAAGATTTTATCACCACTTAACACAAGGCCCTTTTTACCATCTTTGCTCACCATAAAAAAATGTTGTGACTCATGCAATCGAGGAAGAATTTCGATTGAATCATACTGATTGCTAAGAATGACCTCTCCTTTATCATCAGCAAGACCATACTTTCCCGATTTTTTTAGCAAGAAAAAAGTCTGACTCAAGCGATCTTTAATCGGAATCTCTAGTCGTTCGACATGATCATATCCAGCTAGAAAAACACTTTCTTTTTCCATTGATTTACCTCTTTATCTTAATCTTGCGAATGCTTAGCCACATGCCATTAACGGATCCTTTTAAAGCCTGTCAACTCTAATCTCTACTGCCTCTTCTTTTCTATCTTGCCAACCCCTAAACTTGTATAAGGTATATTCTTCTATGTCAATTCCTTCTATTTTATCATAGCTTATTGGAAGCACGAAGTCGCCATGACGATTCAATAAACCCTTCTTTTCTTCTTCCTCTACGACAAAAAATACTTCCTCGCTCAGCCCTTCACCGAGTTCTAAGTAGTCTAAAGAATCATAAACAATCGGTATCAGGATTTCATTTTTAAGATTAATAAGCCCCTTTTTTTGATCCTTTGAAACGATGAATTGCTCTTCATAGCCCCGATGCAGGCTAAAGCGATTTTGATTGACCCCATAGCAATGGCGATTACGATCAACCGGTATGATATCATCGTAAAGGCTTGGGATCACCCTTTCATTCTTCACATTATCATAGCCTACTTGTTTGTCTTTTATCACTCTAATATAAATATAACCACCAATGGTTACCATCTCACCAGCTTCATGACCGCCAACTTTATCATAAATCGCTGGTATAATGACTCTATTCCCCCGGTCAATCATCCCTTGTTTACCATCTTCTTCGAAGACGTAATAATCCATTGGCTCAGCCACATAGATATCTCTATAATATGAGGAATCCATTAGATGTTCATATATAATTGGTATTATTATTTCATTATCGACAGTTACGATCCCTTTTTTATTGTTTTTAGTCACTATAAACGTATTCTCTTCCATCGCTTCATCAAAGAGCGTATAAATGTTTTCAATCTCATCATAAATAATGGGAATACTGATTTCATCATCACTTGATACGAGACCCTTTTTACCATTTTTACTGACCATGAAAAAACGTTTGCCCATATGAAACTTGGGAACGATTTCAATTGAATCATACTGGTTGGCAAGAAGAATCTCTCCTCTTTCATTGGCAAGACCTGCTTTACCTGATTTTATTAATTTCATAAAAAAGTCGCCATAGCTATACCAAGCCCCATAGTCTCGTAAGATATGGTCGTAGATTATTTCTACCTGATCATATTCAGCTGGAAGAATTTTATTTTTATTTTGGTCAGCCAGACCTTGCTTACCCGATTTTATCAAGCGAAAAAATGTCGCCTTCTGGTCTAAACATTCTTTTCCTTCTTTAAAATGGATCTCTAATCTTTCAACTTGATCATAGTCATCAAATAAAATTTTTTTCTTTTCCATTGGTCTAGCTCCCCTTCTAAAATAGATATAGCTTGCTTCTTTAAATTAATTATAACACAATTAAAATCAAGACCCCCCCCTAGTTTGCCACTTGTCGAAAGTTCACTCGCTCATTGATCGATCGTTTTTAATTTCTCCTGTTAGCATCCTGTCATTTCCTCCTGTTATTATAATTCATTTCTACTTATCTGCAGGTTATTTATTATTATAATGCAAGATCATCGGAGTGGCCCCTTTACTCAATACCCTTTAATCTTTCAAGCCACTTCAATATGCAGCCACTCTTGAAGAAATCTAATAGTGCGCCATCGCAAAACGCTCAGCTCTAATAGCACCCATAATAAGTGCACAAGCCCACTAACTATTAATGATCTTACATGCTAATACTATACTATCCTATTAAGAAGTCCTTTTCAACAATTACTGGAGCTTACACTGATTAGGACAGATCCTTAACATGGTCCACTAAGATCAAAAGGGGATTTCAATGCTTAGCCAAAGCAAACCGTAAAAGGACGCGTAAAAAAGCAAATTTTGGGTATCTTTATATAAAAGGGCTATTTAAAGTTCTTATCTGAGAACAAAATAAATTAGGCCAAATTTGTTATGGCAAAAAATAAGATTAGAAAATAGAAGAGGAGATAACTATGCAAGCACGAAAAGAGTATGTCGAGAAAATCGTTTTACAAGCAGGAGAATTAATCAGAAAAAGAATTAAGGAAGATTTGACCATCAACGAGAAAGAAAATAACCGTTCAGATCTAGTTACAAATGTCGACTTAGAAGTTGAGCGTTTTTTAGTCGATAAAATTGCCACTAAATTCCCTAATGATAGTTTTTTAACCGAAGAAAAAACAGTTAGCTTAGAAGAGTCAGATCATGTTTGGATTATTGATCCCATTGATGGGACGACGAATTTTATTTATTCTCTAAGGGATTTCGCAATTTCAGTAGCCCTTTATGTTAAAGGTGTCGGTAAGCTGGGAATTGCTTATGATGTCATGGCCGATGAATTATTTATCGGCGTAGCCAATGAGGGAGTTACTTTAAATGGTAAAAAAGTACCGCCGCTTAAAAAAGAGTCTTTAGAACAATCGATTGTCGATGTTAATTCTAAGGTTATTATCAATTTTAAAGATAAGGGGATCGCCAATTTAGATCAATTATTGCCCAATATCTTAGCATTCCGTAGTTTAGGATCGGCAGTACTGAGAATCATTCATATTGGTTTAAATAGAATCCATGTTTATATGGCTGCTAGCATCTATATTTGGGATATTGCAGCAGCAATTATTATCTTAGAAGAATTAGGGGGAAGCCATAATTTTGTCGATAAAGAATTAGCTTATAATTCAGATAGTTTTTTCTTTATCGCAGCTAATAATAATGAGGTTAAAGAGGAAATACTAGAAACATATTTTAATACAACAAAAAACCCGCTAGTCTCCTAGCGGGTCTATATCTCAATTCATATTTAGTGGGTTGTTTAAACTGGCGGAGAAGGTGGGATTTGAACCCACGCACCGCGTGAACGGCCTATACCCTTAGCAGGGGCACCTCTTATAGCCACTTGAGTACTTCTCCAAAGGTAATTGACATAAATAATGCATTTGATGGCCGAGAGGGTGGGATTCGAACCCACGTGGGCTTGCACCCTAACGGTTTTCAAGACCGCCCCGTTATGACCACTTCGGTACCTCTCGCTATTTCAAAATGCAATACTTATAATAACAGTGAATATCATAAATGTCAAGACCTTGAAGATAATTTTTTAAATTTATATTTTTTCAATCCAATTATGAAAGTCGTCAACCTTACCCGTTTGAATTCCATAGAGGTTATCATATATCTTTTGGGCATATTTGCCAATTTTCCCCTCATTAAAGACCATTTCATTGCCATTCCATTCCAAAGTACCAATCGGAGAGATCACCGCTGCTGTCCCGGTTGCAAAAGCTTCTTTGACTTGGCCTTTTTGATAAGCCTCATATAATTCTTCAATGGTGATCCGCCGTTCTTGGACTTTTTCACCCCAATGTTCTAATAATTCAATTACCGATTTTCGGGTGATTCCAGCTAAGATTGTTCCCTCTAAAGATGGCGTAACAAAAACATCATCAATTAGGAAAAAAACATTGCTGGTGCCAACTTCTTCAATATAAGACCGTTTTTCACCATCCAGCCATAATATTTGGTCAAAACCCATTTCTTTGACTTCTTTCTCAGCTGCCAAACCACCGGCATAATTCCCCCCACACTTGGCTTCGCCAGTACCACCTCTGACCGTTCTGGCATAGTCACTTTCAACGTGAATACGATTAGGACTCATTCCACCCTGATAATAAAAACCGACCGGTGACATAATGATCATAAATTTATAACGCTTTGAGATGCGAACCCCAATAAAAGGATCAGTGGCAAAAATAAAGGGACGAATATAAAGAGAGGTCCCCGGTGATGCCGGAATCCAGTCCTCATCCAACTTTACTAATTTTTTTAAGGCTTTGAGTAAAAAATCTTCATCCATCTGGGGGATGCACATTCTTTTATTTGATCGGTTAAGCCGCTTAAAATTTTCCAAAGGTCTAAATAATTGGATCTGACCTTCTGGTGATTTATAGGCTTTTAGGCCTTCAAAAACTTCCTGAGCATAGTGCAAAACCATAGCCGAGGGCATCAATTCAATGGGACCATAGGGCAAAATCTCTGGATCGTGCCAACCTTTACCTTCGCTATAATCCATTGTAAACATGTGATCGGTAAAATCAACGCCAAAGGCTAATTCATTTTCCTTCGGCTTATTTTTTGGTGCTTGTGTTTTGATTATTTTTATTTCCATTTTCCCTCCACCTTTTATACCATCGACTTTTAATCCTTTATAATTATAACAATTTCTCCCTATAAAAGACAAGGCCTTTACCCAAAACATTAAAAAAAGCGATTACCATTGTAATCGCTTTTGCCCTTATCAAAATTAATCCATAAAATAAATCTCTATTTTCTGTCGGCCCCATTGAACACATTCTGCTTCAGAGTCCATGAAAATATCAATGATCCCATAAGTCACAGCCCCACCACGATCTTCGACGGTATAAACACCACCCAAGGCCGGTATATAAACCTTTGTTCCAAATGGTAAGCCGCCCCATGAGGCAATTGTTCTTCCCGCTTGTGGTACGGTTCCCCAGGCTGTTTTATTGCCCGTTGCCGTATAAGCGGTAGCCTCAACAATCATGCTCCCGGTAAATCCAGTTTCTTCATTAGGGCTTGCTTGGCTTTCACTGACTTCACTTTTTTCAACATTTACATTTCCAGACGTTCCTTTTAGCTTAACAGCTTTTGGAACCGTCACGGTTGTTGATGGTCCCGCTTCGATAATCTCTTCTTGGGGGACTGTTATAATCTGTGTTTTAATGGTTTCACGCCTAACTTCGACACCATTTTCATAATAAACCCGTTCAGTCACGTTGCTCTTGCCATTTTTTCCCACTTGTTTGACAATTCGCGATCCAACCGGCAATGATTGGTCTTCATTAATGGTTACTTCCATGGGAATTTCTCTAATAGAAGATTCTTCTCTAATCTCTACCCGAATTACCCGAATATCGCCTGTCGTATCAGAAATAACCGTATCTAATGATGGCTCAATGCGATCATTTTCATCAACTTCGACCTTCATTTTATCAAGTAAATCACCAACTGTGATATCCCCGGCATAATAAAGCTGAGCCTTATCGCCAACAAAAAGCTGTCCTGAGGTTTTTTCGCTGATTTCAAGACTTGCAACATCCTTAAATAAGGATGACAAGGCTTTGCTATATTGATATTTATCACTAACTGGAAGATCATTAGCGACAAGGACTTCTTGGAGAGTTTCAAGCAACTTGCCTCTAGCAATAACCGTCTCGCCCTCAAAAGAAACCTCGATTTCTTTTTCGATGGTAAATGCACTTGAAACACCGACGATCAATAAAAGAATTAAGGCCATAATGCCTATTTTGATCCCTGGAAATTTCGCTAGCATCCCTTCTGTTTTATTTGTTTTCTTCATAAAAATGCCTCTTATCTTGTGTCCAAATTTTTTCTAGTTGGTTACACATCCGTTACATGTATTCTAACACTTGAAAGATTTGATGTCAAGGTTTTTATCCCTGATATTTCCCTTAAATGGTGACTCTATCCCACAAAAAAAGCCCATTATCGGCCATTTAAAGCTGATTGTGGGGGGAGAATGTAAAATCAGCCCTTATTTTTTTGGCTTTAACTAGCCGTTTACACTCAAGACCTTTTACAGATTCTTTACTTATAATAGTCTTTACTAAATAAATTTACTAAATAAATCTTACGGAGGAACAATGACAAATTTCCCTAGCCCTAGTATTTCTAGACCTGATCTGCTTCAAGAAAATCTTATCGACTGGTTTACTATAAATAAACGCACCCTTCCCTTTCGCCAAACAAAAGATCCTTATCCCATCTGGATTTCTGAAATTATGGCCCAGCAAACGCAAATTGATACCCTTATTCCCTATTTTAATCGATTTATTAAAAAGTTTCCCAGCGTCGAAAGCCTAGCATCAGCTTCAGAAGATGCCGTTTTTAAAGCTTGGGAGGGCTTAGGCTACTACTCTCGAGCCCGCAACCTTCATAAGGCTGCCAAATTGATCCTTTCCAAATACAATGGTGAATTCCCCAGCAATTACAAGGATCTTCTTGAACTACCGGGGATTGGCCCTTATACAGGAGGAGCAATTGCCAGTATTGCCTATAATGAAGCCGTTACTGCAGTAGATGGAAACGTCCTGCGAGTGGTCAGCCGCTACACTAATAGTTGGCTTGATATCAGTCAAAGCAAGACAAAAAAAATCATCACTAGCTGGCTTCAAACCATTCTTCCCCCACGAGTCGGCGATTTTAATCAGGCCTTGATGGAGCTAGGGGCTTTAATTTGTACTCCTAAAAATCCCCACTGTCTCTTATGCCCAATCTGTTCAGGCTGTCAAGCCTTTGACCAGGGAACTCAGGATAAGCTTCCTATTAAAAAGAAAAAAACCAAGCCCCTGACAAAACAAATGGAAGTTGGTATTATTAGCCAAAATAATGCTTGGTTTTTGATTAAACGTGCAAAAAAAGGACTCCTCTCGAATATGTGGGCTTTTCCAATTGTTGAAGCCACCACCATTAAAGGGGAATCCATCAATAGCTATTTAAAAAATATCTTTCCTGACCTGCAAGAACCTGTTCTAATTGGCCAGGCTCGTCATGTTTTTTCTCATCTTATCTGGGAAATGGACCTTTATTATTATGATCAGCCTTGTCATCTTAAGGAAGCAAAGAGTCCTTACCAGCTATCTGGCCAAGAAGATCCTGAAGCCTTTCAAAAAGGACTTTTTTTAGAAGCTTCACAGATTAAATCCTTGGCTCTTCCGATTGCCTTTTCTAAACTAATCCCGATTATTATTGATAGCGAGTCACTTTGAAACGGTAGAGTTTCACATCCCTGGCTTCTTTGGGTATTTGGGCTTTTTGTTTGGCAATGGCAACCTGGTCTTCGACTGTCTTAACCCCTTCTAAATCGGGGAGTAAGAGCCCCCGGTTTAGACCTTTTTCAACAATCACTCCATATTCTTTGACATCTAATTGATCGATATGATCAATGGCTTCTGCGGCCTCTAAGACATCGACCTTAATTTCAAGATCGGCTAATTCCGAATCTTCAACTGGCATAAATCTGGGATCATAGCTAGCCGCTTCGATGGCGTTACGAATGATCTCCTGGCCTATATTCTCGGTCACCGCTGACGTCGTTCCAATACAACCTCTTAATTCGCCCTGTTTATGGAGGGAGACAAAAACACCAGCTTGTTTAGTCTTTAGATCGGCTAAGGCTTTCTTTTCAATGGCCACTTGACTGGCATACTGGTCAAAATTTAATTTTCGTCCTCGTTGGACCCAAGTATTTATGGTCGCCCGGGCCAAAGCCACATAGGGCGATTCCGCTGACCGTCTTTTTTTATAAACAATTTGCTGGTCTTTTTCATAACGCTTAATCAGGCTTTTGTCCTTTTCTTCTTTTAAGTCAATAAAAGCACTCAGGTAACCCACGCCAAAGGGGCCTTCATAGGAATAAACTTCCGATTCTGTTTGATAGCCATCAAGAGCCCCTAAGCTCATCACAATCGGTCTTAAACCACATTGACCGGCTGGCTCATAAACCTGATGGGGAATTGTCAGAATCGAATAGTAATTCTTTGTTTTTAAACCAGTGATGATATTTTCATCAAAAACTGGTCCCATTTCATTAAATTCATAGGGGCCTTCATCTTTTAAACAATGGGATAAATCAGCACTGGCTAAGATAATCGTATCTTTATTATTTTTTTCAATTGCTTCTCGGATATATGTTCCTGTTTTATAGAGTTCAATCAAACTTAAGTAGCCAATACTGATATGAACAATCTGATAATCCTGATAATATTGTTCTAAAAAGTAAAGCGGGACAAGAATCCCGTGGTCAATTTCCAACTCAAGCTGATAATCCTCGGCTGCCTTTTGGTTTAAAAAAATACTATGGGCTTGGTTCTTAGCAAAACTTTGATTGAGCTCATCAAGCAAAGCCATGTCAGATTTTTTTTCAATCTCAACCTGGCTGTGGCCAAATTTCTGAAGATTTCCACTTAATCGGTTTTCATAAATAAGGGCAACCCCATCGCGAAAAACATTGCCATGGGGGGTAATACAAACAATCGTTTGTGGTTTTAAGCTCACGATTTTTTTCATTAATTCCCGCATTCCCTGTAATGTTTGAGCGGCTTCTTTTTCTTTTCCTTTTCCCACCTCTGGTATTAAAACCGGTGGATGAGAAGCAATGGCAAGACCTTTTAATTTCATTTTAATTCTCCTCTATAAAAAAGACCCTGCCCAGAGGGCAGGGCAATTTTTTATTTAAATTTATTTAAGATTATAGAATGCGTCATTTCCAGCATAAACAGCTAGGTCGCCTAGTTGTTCTTCAATTCGCATTAATTGATTGTATTTTGCCACCCGATCAGTTCGTGATGGGGCTCCTGTCTTAATTTGACCAGCGTTTACGGCCACAACTAAATCAGCAATGGTCACATCTTCTGTTTCACCCGAACGATGGGATACAACACAAGTAAAGCCAGCTTTTTTAGCCATTTCAATTGAATCAAGAGTTTCTGTCAACGTTCCGATCTGGTTTACTTTAATTAAGATTGAGTTAGAAATCCCTTCATCGATTCCTCTTTTTAATCTTGTGGTGTTGGTAACAAATAAGTCATCACCGACTAATTGAACTTTTTTGCCTAAGCGATCGGTCATTAATTTCCAGCCTTCCCAGTCATCTTCGTCTAAGCCATCTTCAACGGAAACAATGGGGTATTTTTCGATCAGCATTTCATAAAAATCAACCATTTCTTCAGCCGTTTTTTCAACGCCTTCACCTTTTAGATTATATTTTTTCGTTTTCGCATCATACAATTCAGTCGCTGCTACATCCATGGCTAATTTAACATCTTTACCTGGTTTATAACCAGCCTTTTCAATGGCATCAACAATGACTTGTAGGGCTTCTTCGTTCGATTCTAGATTCGGTGCAAAGCCACCTTCATCACCAACTGAGGTTGCCATACCCTTTGAAGATAATACTTTTTTAAGTTGATGGAAAATTTCTGCTCCCATTCGAACCGCTTCTTTAATCGACTCAGCACCAACTGGCATGATCATAAACTCTTGAATATCAACGTTATTATCAGCATGCTCGCCACCGTTTAAAATATTCATCATTGGTGTCGGAAGGGTCTTTGCATTAACTCCACCCAAGTAACGATATAACGGTAAGCCTAAGGATTCAGCGGCTGCATGAGCTACGGCCATGGAAACACCTAAGATCGCATTAGCACCAAGTTTTCCTTTATTATCAGTTCCATCAAGGGCAATCAGAACGGTATCGATAGCAACTTGGTTTGTCGCATCCATTCCTACAATATGTTCGGCTGCATAGCCAACATTAGCAACTGCCTTTAAGACACCTTTTCCTTGAAAACGTGACATATCGCCGTCTCTTAATTCGACGGCCTCAAAGGCCCCAGTAGAAGCCCCTGACGGAACAATACTTCTTCCTAAGGTCCCATCTTCAAGATAAACATCAACCTCGATGGTTGGGTTTCCTCTTGAATCCAAAATTTCTCTACCAATAACTTCTTGAATGTATGTGCTCATAAATAATACCTCCTATTTATTTTTTTTATTGTTCTGGCGCAATCAAGGGTTCTTTTTCCTCGTCAATCAATACCGTTAGGCCAGCTCCAAAACGATCATAATGATATAAATAATTAATACCCGTTTCCCGATCTTCAATGATCCGACATCCCGAATCCTCTCCAGTCGGTTCATTCAATACGACTTTAAAACGTTTCTTCTCTTTTTTTATCTTCGTATCCATCCTTTCTCGAGACTTGTGAAAGTAATAACTTAATTATAGCCAATTTTTATTGTAAAATCAAACTTTAATTACACCATTTTCTAGGCAAACGGCCAGATTCATTTTTTTATCGCCCACATTTTCAAAGCGAACATTGATAACGACACCCTTTTTTTCGAGAATCTGACCTTGGCCAAAACGGCGATGAACCACTAATTTCCCGACTTGGTAATTGTCTAGCTCTTTTGCTTGGTCTTTCAAACAATCATTTTTTTTCTTTGGAAAAAAATTTTCATCCTTGGTCCTTACTTCCTTTTTCTCTTGCTTAAAGCGTTTTTTCTTGGGAATGCCCTCGATTAAATAAGTAATAAAAGGCGACGGAAAGATCCCTTTTTCTTTATTCTTAACCACTAAAAAAATCAGCTGACTCTTAGCTCTAGTAATGGCAACATAGAATAAGCGCACTTCTTCACTATATAAGGCTTGGTTTTCTTTACTGCCTGTACTGGGAATCTGCCCTTCTGAAGCATCGATAATAAAGACTTTTTCAAACTCTAGGCCCTTGCTCGAATGAAAGGTCGACAAGGTGACTCGGGGTTTTTTCCCCGAATGGATTTGGGTTTGTTTGAGTTTCTCATTTAAGGCCTCTAAATAGTCAAAATAAGCCGGAAAAGTATCAACCCGTCTGGCCAAAATATTAAGAACCGAAAGTTTTTGCTCAATCCGCTCTTCTGATTGGCCGGAACTGATCCGAAAATTTAAATATTCCCGATAACCCAACCGATCAAGGATTATCTCAATACCAGCTTGGGGTCCTGTCCCCCTTAAGATATTAAAATCTTTTTGGGCTTTATCGAGGCTCTTTTTAAGCCAAGGCTTGTCTTTATTTAAACGAATCATGGCTTTTAAT
Source organism: uncultured Lachnospiraceae bacterium (assembly GCA_964545675.1). GTDB lineage: Bacteria > Bacillota > Clostridia > Eubacteriales > Eubacteriaceae > Acetobacterium. The sequence continues at coordinate 41,975 of CAZJGM010000004.1, forward strand.
GCCGATTCATTTAATTTCTTTTGCGATGCGACTCTTTGCATCATCTCCTTTGAAAGGGCTAGATCCATCTTATAATAGATTTCCTCAAATAAAGAGGCATCCTCTTGCTTATTTGCAAAATGATAAAACTTTTCAATATCCTTTAAGATAAAATGATTAAAAAAAGCTGAGTTATGTTCCTTGATCAAATAAGGAATCCCCTCTCGGTCAAACAAGTCGACAAGGGGAATGGCCGATTCATTATTGCGGTATAAAACAGCCGTTTCCTTTCCCTCTCGCAGGATTGACTCGATGATAAAACGGTATTGTTGCTCTGGGGTCTTAACGATTTCCCTAACAATTGGAATCCCCGGCCCATTAACGCTGACCATTTTTTTGTCGTAACGCTCATCATTGAGTTTAATAAAGGCATTGGCCTTACTGACAATTTCCTGACTGCTGCGGTAATTGCTTTCCATAAATAAAATCTGACCCTCTTCCCATCTTTTATTAAAGGCTAGTAAAAATTCCGGATAAGCCCCACGAAAGCCATAAATACTTTGGTCTTCATCACCAACGACAAAAAAATTGCCCTTGTCTCCAACTAATAATTCAATAATTTTAAATTGAATTTTCGAGGTATCTTGGGCCTCGTCTAAATGAATATAGGAATAGCGGCTTTTAAATTCTTCCAGCATTGATGGGTGTCTTTTTAAGAGGCCATAGGTATATTTTAATAAATCATCAAAATCCATCAAGGCATTTTCTTCTTTATACGTATCATAGGCTTGTAAAAGCTTGGGAAAATCGATCTCTAGGGCAGGCATCTTGTCAATGTCTTCTTTACTGACCATCATATTTTTAACATAGCCGATGCGTTGGATAATCTCATTTAATTCATTTTCGCCAACATAAGCGTTAAATATTTGCCGGTATAATTTACGAATAAGCGGGCTTACATTTGCTAAAATATCAAAGGCTCGACGCTGGTATTGGCGCTCGTAATAGCGAATCACCGAAAGAGAAAAACTATGAATGGTCGAGAATTGAAGGTTTTTTTCCTGGCTACCAAAACTTTTTTGATAGCGATCTTTTAAATCCCTTGCCCCCATGCGGCTAAAGGTCAAGGTCAAGATGTTTTCTGCTTTAATTTTTTCAACCATCATTAAATAAGCGATCCGGTTAATGATCACTGTCGTCTTACCACTGCCAGGTACGGCTAATAGGAGAACCTGTCCTTCTTTTTGAAGTAAGGCTTTTTCTTGTTGGGGATTTAATTTTAGCTGATATTTTTCTTTAAAGGCTTGATAGCTTTTCATTGGGCCTCGCTTTTTTTTGGGGATACTAAAACTATTTTTATTATACGACCATAAAAAGATAGTTTCAATTTTATTTTCAGGGTATAATAGTAGGGCAATTACTTTATAAATACATAGGAAAGAAGGTAGAAAAATGAATTTTGAATTTGGTATGAAGGGCTACACTTTTGGCATGATGGCATTAATTGCTGTTGGTGTTAATATTATTTTTACATTTCTTGGACTGGGTACGATTTCATCTATTGTCAGCATCGCTGGTTTAGTTTTTGCTGTTTTAGCCTTTATCAATGGCAAAAAAGAGCTTGCTGCTGATCCGGCAAATCAAAAGGCAAAAACCGGAAAGACAATCGGTTTAGTTTTGATTATTATTCAGCTTGTATTTTTGGTTCTCGGCATTATTATCGCCATTGTCGGTATTAGCCTATTTGCTTCAATGATGTAAGCTTAAAAATCTGTTATTTTATTAATAAATCAACAAATCATATTGATTATAACAAAGATTCACTTAAAATTGTACTTAAAAAAACAGGCATCGCATCTTTTTGCAAGGCCTGTTTTTTTTACTCATTTTTTCTACTAAGCTAATTAACTTCCGTAATAGCTTTGATCCATTACCGTCTTCATTGCTTCTCGATCCACCGCTACTGGATTTGTACTGGTGCAAATATCCACCATCGCTTTTTCAAGCATAGCATCCCGAGCCTTTAAATAATCATCTTCGCTAACACCAAATTCCTTTAAAGAAGAAGGAATGTTTAAGGACTTGCCTAAAGTTATCACGCTTTTATAAAGAGTCTGGGTCGCATCACCGGAGATATTTAATATGCCGGCACCACTAAGTAAACGCTGGTATTGCTGCTGGACCTGCTTACTTTGACCATTATGCTTAATCACATAGGGCAAAACAATGGCATTTGCTAAGCCATGGGGCAGATGAAAATTGGCCCCAAAGGCATGGGCTATACTATGGGTAATCCCTAGTCCGGCACTATTAAAAGCAATTCCCGCCATACAAGAGGCAATTTGCATACTCGACTTTGCTTCCATATCAGAGGCATTTTGATAACTATCATACAGACTTTTAAAAACCAATTCCACGGCCTTATCAGCATAACAACGGGAAAAAGGATTGTTATTTGTCGATATAAAGGCTTCAATGGCATGGGTTAAGACATCCATCCCGGTCGCTGCCGTTGCCGCTGCTGGCACACTTTCAATCAATTTCGGATCAAGAATGGTTGCGTCTGGCATCATCAAATCATCTGTTAAGGGAATTTTTACATTTTTCTCTTTATCGGTAATAACGGCATATTCAGTCACTTCCGACCCCGTTCCCGCCGTTGTTGGGATGGCAATAAATTCTGGTTTATGGATATATCGCTCTTCAACAAAGATCTCTTTAAACTTCATAAAGTAAAAGATAATCGCTTTAGCTGCATCAATAACCGATCCCCCACCGATGGCAATTAATCCATCGGGCTTACTGCTAATAATATGAACAAGGCCTTTTTGGACAACTTCCGTTGATGGATCAGATTCAATGTCTGAAAAAACGTGGTATTCCACCCCCATTTTATCTAATCGATCGGTTAGCATCTTTAAAATACCAAATTTAATCATTCCCTGATCAGTGGCAATACATACTTTTTTAAAATGACACTCTTCAATTTTATGTAAAGCATCATCTCCATAATATATAGCTGGTTTTACTTGAAAAAATCGCATCGCTGGCCCCTCAATCTTTCCTATCTTATCGTCATCCGCTTTTTACCGAATACTCTTATTTGTTTTAATCATTTCTATTATAGCAATATTTTTACTAAAATACAGGTGATTACTAATTTTTATTGGACTTACCCTATTTTATATCTGTATTTTTCTATTTTTTAAGCAAAAAAAAATATCAACTAAAAATTGATATTAAAAAGAGTACTTTTTATCGTGCACCCCACTTCGACAATCAGTCTCCAAGCGTTACTTCGGTCGTTTGCTCGAGTCAGAGTGTCCTCCGGCACATAAAAGATCTCATTTACCGCTGCTTCATTCCTGACCTGACGGGGTTCATAAGTTTCTATTGCGAAGGGTCCAACTGTCAACACCACTTGCCTCCGGCAGACCTCAAAGCCAAAAGCCTCGGTGGGGAATTCAACCCTGCTGTAGCGGATTGCAGGTTACAAAGTGCCGCTAGCTCTCCATCTAGCACGATTTAATAATTATAACCTAAAGACCCTTAAATGACAAGATATTTTTGCCTTTTGTCATCTAAATCAATAATTCTTAACTCTTTTTTTATTTTAGATTGCTTTTGGTAATTATCATGATTATCGGGTAAATTAATAATTAAGACCAAAACTATAACTAAGGGAGGGATTTTTTTGAATAACATTTTACTTGGAGGAGCCGCTGGCGATGGGATCGAAACCATGTCAGCCCTTCTCGAACAATTTCTCAAATCGTCTGGCAGCCATTTTTTTGTCCTTCGTGATTTTATGTCCCGTGTTCGAGGCGGCCATAATTTTGCACAAATCCGTTTCGGCAATAAAAAGGTCAATTCCCACCGTCAGAAACTCGATGGGTTTTTTGCCGTTGATCAGACAACCTTTGATGCGCATATTGACGACCTTAAGGCTGATGGCTTTATTCTTTGTGATGAAAAGCTTAAACTTGATGATCGTCGGGTGATTTCTCTTCCATTAAGGCAAATTGCCAACGATTTAGGTAATAAAAAAGTCTTAAATTCGGTGGCCTTGGGGGCCCTCTTAAAAATTTACGCCTATCCGATCGATGATCTCCACGCCATCTTGGTCGCTAATATGCCTAGTGGTTTAGTCGACATCAATCAGCAAGCGATCACAAAAGGCTATGATCTTGTTGATAAGCGACGAAAATTTGAAGCAAGTGAACTTAAGGATTTTATGGTTGTCAATGGCAATACGGCTATCGGTCTCGGTGCCTTAGCGGCTGGAATTGGTTTTTACTCGGCTTATCCCATGTCTCCATCGACTTCCATTCTTAATTTTTTTAATGAGCAAAGCAAGGCCATGAAGGTCTGTGTGGAACAAGCCGAAGACGAAATCGCTGCCATTAACATGGCTCTGGGGGCCTCTTATGCCGGAAGTCCGGCCATGACTGGAACCTCCGGTGGTGGTTTTTCCTTAATGGTCGAAGGCTTGGGCTTAGCCGGTATTGCCGAACTTCCCATCGTTATCGCTGATATTCAAAGGCCGGGACCGGCTACTGGCTTGCCAACCCGAACTGAGCAATCGGATTTAAACTTTGTCATCTCGGCTTCCCAAGGGGAATTTCCGCGCATGGTTATCGCCATGAGAGACCATCAAGATTGTTTTTATCAAACGGCGCGGGCCTTTGGCCTTGCAAAAAAATACCAAATCCCGGTTGTTTTACTCAGCGATCAATATCTGGCCGATTCAACCGTCACAACTGCCCTTTTCAATCCTGACTCTATCTATTTAGTCGAAGAAGAAGCTTTAGATCAGGCTCCTGCCAAGGATTATAAACGCTATCAATTAACAGAAAGTGGTATTTCACCCCTTCGCTATCCCGGCCAATCACAAGCCTTGGTACGCATTGACAGTGATGAACATGATGAAAACGGTCAAATTACCGAGTCGGCCAGGGTAAGAAGGCAAATGGTTGAAAAGCGTATGGCCAAACTTGAAGCTTTAAAAGAAGAATTAATCGAACCAGAATTCTATGGCGATCAAAAATGTGATACGCTTTTTGTTGGCTTTGGTTCAACCAGTGCTGCCATAAAAGAATCGGTTGATTGTCTTAATGAAGACGGCCACCATTATGGTGCCCTTCTCTTTAGTGATGTCTATCCCCTGCCCACTCAAAAACTTTTGAAGTATTGTGGCCAGGCCAAAAAACTGATTAATGTCGAGCAAAATGCTACCGGCCAACTGGCATCGCTGATTCGCCAAACGACCTCTATCACCTTTGATCGCAGCATACTTAAATACGATGGCCGGCAAATCTCAGTTGATGATATTTTAAAACAAGGAGGATGACATGAATAAACAATTTACAAACTATGAAACCGCTTGGTGCCCAGGTTGTGGAAATTTCCCCATCCTTGATACAATGACCAAGGTATTAAACGAACGGGGCTTGGCCCCCGACAAAGTTGTTCTCGTCGGTGGCATTGGTCAAGCGGCTAAAACCAACCAATACGTCTCTGCCAATGGCTTTTCCGGTCTCCATGGCCGGTCCCTCCCACCTGCTGTCGCCATTAAGATGGTCAATGATGATTTAACGGTGATCGTTAATACAGGTGACGGGGATTCCTATGGTGAAGGGGGCAATCATTTTTTACATAATATTAGACGAAATGTTGATATTACCCATTTTGTCCACGATAACCAAATTTATGGCTTAACAAAGGGGCAAACGTCACCCACATCAGACTCCTGCTCAAGTGTTGAAAAAGAGGCTAGTTGCAACCGGATTATTCCTTTTAATCCTTTGCTTGTGGCTATTTCAGCTGGGGCTAGCTTTGTTGCCCGCTCTTTTTCCGGCAACCAAGACCACCTAAAAAAAATGATGCATGCTGCCCTCGATCATAAGGGTTATGCCTTGGTCGATATTCTTCAACCCTGCGTGTCCTTTAACAAACGCAATACTTATGCCTACTATAAAGACCACACCGAAGAATTAGGGGCTGACTATGATCCCTCTGATAAATTAAGGGCAATTGAACTTTTGTTAGATGCCAATCAAGAGAAAATTCCCATTGGGATTCTCTATCAGGCCAAGTCAATAACTTATCACGAACGTTATCAAGACTTATACCAAGAAAAGAAATTTTTTGATGGCCAAAGAGATCCAGCTGCTATTAAAAAGCTAATTAAATCTTATATTTAAGCTTTATTTTTCAAAAAATACTAAACTTTAAGGAGACTACTATGAAAAGAGATGCATTTTTTTACCAATGCAATAATTGCAACAGTGTACTATTGGAAATGAATGGGACAATTTCCCAAAATTGCGACCACAATCTGACTGCCCTAAGTGCTGATACCGTCGATGCTGCCACCGAAAAACACGTGCCCATTGTTGAATATGGTAAAAATCTTTTAACCGTCAAGGTTGGCGAAGTTCCCCATCCAATGACGACTGACCATTCCATTTTATGGATTTATGTCCAGACTAGAAGCGGTGGGGCATTTGTCCGCTTAGCACCAGAAGATCAGCCCGAGGCTCGATTTAAGATCAATTCCATCGATGTGGTTGGTGTCTATGCCTATTGCGATATCCATGGTTTGTGGAAGGCCAAACTCGATCAGATTGATTTTGACGAAATCGTCTGTGCTTCTGAATTTACCCAAGGTTGTGTCGATACTGAGATTTAAACTAAACAAAAAGGACCAAGCTTTCGCTTGGTCCCTTTTTGTTTTAGTCTATCTTTTTATTTCTTTAAAAAACCAATAATGGCTAATAATATCACCGCACCAACAAAGGCCACAAAAAAACTCCATAAGTTAAATCCGGTTACCCCTGTGCCTCCCAAAAAGGAAAAAACAAATCCCCCAATAACAGCACCGACAATACCAACTACAATATTAAGCATTAAGCCCATGCTTTTATTCTTACCGGTAACCATGCTAGCAATCCAACCAGCTAGGCCACCTAAAACAATCCATGATAAAATTCCCATCGTATCCTCCTTTATTTTATTTTCGTTTATCTGCTTTCTGGGCAATTTTCATCCCCACTTCTTGAAATAATTGAACAATTAAAACAAGTAGGACGACCGTCACAATCATCACGCCGGTTTCGTAGCGATAATAACCAAAACGAATGGCAATATCACCTAAGCCACCACCACCAACTATGCCGGCCATAGCCGAATAACCGAGAATGGTGGTAATGGCAATGGCGGCTCCCAGAAATAATGACGGTTTTGATTCTGGTAACATGACTTTTCTAACAATCTGCATGGGGCTTGCTCCCATTGACAGAGACGCTTCGATAATACCCTGGTCCACTTCTTTTAAGGATGATTCCACTAGCCTAGCAATAAAGGGAGCAGCGGCAATAACAAGGGGAACCACGGTCGCCGTCGACCCAATGGTCGTTCCGGTAACAAAACGAGTAAAAGGAATCACGACGATCAATAAGATTAAAAAAGGGATTGATCGAATAATATTGACAATCATATTTAAAACAAGATTAAGGCCTTTTAGCGGATAAATCCCTTCTTCTTCACTGGTAACGAGCAAAATTCCCATTGGCAGGCCAATTACATAAGCCAGAAAGGTGGATGCCAAGGTCATATAAAGGGTTTCAAAAATCCCTTGAATAATTAGTGGTGTCATGGTGCTATCCCACATTTAAACCACCTCCTCAACGGTTACCTGATGCGACTCTAGGTAATTGATCGCCTTAGAGAGACTCCGTTCATCATCACTAAATTGAACCACCATTTGCCCATAGCTATCGCCTTCAATATTCTTCATATCGGCATATTGGATATTAACCAGACACTTGGTTTCTAAGACCATTTTTGCAATAATCGATTCGCTCGAGGAGTTTTCGTCAAAAACCAGACGATAAGAATGTTTGCCCATGGTCTGAAGGACTTCATCACGTTCTGGCAGGATCATTCGTTTGGCAATATCGGTCTTAGGATTGCGAAAGACCTCCTCGACGCTCCCCTCCTCGGCAATTCGGCTCTTATCAATAATCGCCACATGGCTACAAATTTCCTCAACAACGGTCATTTCATGGGTGATAATCACAATTGTGATCCCCAATTTTTGATTAATCTCTTTTAATAAATTAAGGATTGACTTGGTTGTTGACGGATCGAGAGCTGATGTGGCCTCATCACATAATAATATTTTAGGATTATTGGCTAGGGCCCGAGCAATGGCAATGCGCTGTTGCTGTCCTCCCGATAATTGGGCCGGATAAGACTTGGCCTTATCGGGAAGGCCAACTAAATCAAGTAATTCTTTGCTTCTTTTTTTGGCCGTATCCTTATCGATCCCAGCAATTTCAAGAGGAAAAAGAATATTTTTTTCGGCAGTCCGCTGATTTAACAAATTAAATTGCTGAAAAATCATTCCCAACGAATAACGAACCTTCCTCAGTTCATGGTCTTTAATAACTGAAATATCCCGTCCATCGATAAAAACTTGACCGGATGTTGGTTTTTCCAACAGATTAATACAGCGAACAAGGGTACTCTTACCCGCCCCACTCATGCCGATAATCCCATATATATCTTTTTGATTTATCGTTAAATTAATATCCTCAAGGGCCTTAACCTCACTGTCTTTACTTTTAAATGTTTTGCCTAAATTTTTAATTTCAATAATCGGCTTTTCTGCTATCGTCTTAATGATCTCAACCTCCGCTAAGTGATATAAAACATCTTATAATTATATGCTTGTTTGGCTTTTTTTTCAAGAACCTTTCACTTTTTCATTTCTTCAATTGAGGCTCCAAAGGGAAATAAGGCTAGGCTGGCGAATTTAAACCATTGTAAACCAAAGGGAAGACCAATAATGGTGATGGAAAAGACCACCCCTAAAATAAAAGAAGCAAAGGCCAATTCCCATCCAAATAAAACGATCCAGAGGATATTTAAAAGAATCGAACCCGTTTTCATATTGGCATAGGCAATTTCTTTGCCAAAGGGCCATAAGATTAGGCTCCCCATCTTAAAGGCCTGAAGACCAAAAGGGATACCAATAATGGTAATGCACATGATCACCCCCGCTAAAAACCAAAAAAGGGCCATAATTAATCCGCCAAAAATAAGCCAGATAACATTTCCAAGACTATTCATTTAGATCACCTCGTTTGATCAACGGCATCTTTTGCCAGATCAAATTTATCTTTACCAATGTGGCAATAACCACTTGGATTCTTATCTAAATATTTTTGATGGTCCTGGCCAGCCGCCGTATAATTATCCAATGGCAAAACTTCAATGGCAATTTTCTTTGTGTAGTCTTCTTGAAGTTGATTAATCGAATTCTTAATAATCCCTTCATCTTGTGGATCAATAAAATAAATACCGGTTCGGTACTGGGTTCCCACATCATTGCCCTGGCGATTTAAGACAGTCGGGTCAATCACCTTGTAGTACATATTAAGCAAAAAGGGAAGGGATGCCACATCAGGATCGTATTTAAGCTTGACCACTTCGGCGTGTCCGGTATTGCGGTAGCAAACATCCTCATAGGTGGGATTTTTAGTATTGCCATTGGCAAAACCGACTTCTGTTTCGATCACACCATTAATCTCTTGAAAATATTTTTCCATACCCCAAAAACAGCCTCCTGCCAAAATAATTTGTTTGGTTTCTTTTCTCATTACTTCCTCCTTTAAAAATTCTGATATCTGATTAATTGCCAGTAATTGTTGGTCGTCTCTTTTAATACTGCCCGCATTATCGCCTGCTTGCAAACCATAATTGCCAAAATAAGAATGGTTGCCACCGGCAATTTCGTGGACCCTACTATTATCCGGTAAATCTTCTAGGCCTTGGTCAAAAGCTTGCCAATCGATAATCCCATCATCCGTGCCAACGATCAGCTGGTAGGGGATATTTTTTTTAATTGGCCTTTCATTTGCATAAGCCCCGAGTAAAATCACCCCTTCCACTTGGCTGGGGTGATTAATGGAAAAATCAGAGGCCATTGCCCCACCCAGTGAATGCCCACCAATCATCCAAGTTATGTCATCGTAATCGGCAATTATTTCGGTGGCTCGATCTCTGCCTAAGACCGCTAAATTAAAGGGCATCTTGGGAATGACCACGATAAAACCTTCTTCGGCAATCTTTGCCATCATTGGGGCGTAGGCTTCTGCTTCAACCTTGCCTCCTTGGTAAAAAATAAGACCCTTTGTCGGACGAATGGTCTTGGGCCTAAAAATAATTTGATCTCTTTGATCTTCAACTTGAACTATTTCACTCGTCTCTAGGGCGGCGTAGGCATCGGCATCCCCTCGATAATAATCTCCAAGATAGGTTAAAGCCCCAATGATAACCGCAATTAAGATAATGATTAGTATTTTTCCAATTTTTTTCAATCGATTATTCTTCATGCATTCACCACCTCTTAAACTTATAATTTACCCTTTATTAGAGAATTATCTCATTATTAGCTAAATTTAAGCAAAAAAAAACTGCCTTTTAGCAGTTATTTGTAAAAAAATGGTGACCCATGGGCGACTCGAACGCCCGACACCCTGATTAAAAGTCAGATGCTCTACCAACTGAGCTAATGGGTCAAATAAAAAAGTGGCAGGGGTAGCAGGACTCGAACCTACGCATGCCAGAATCAAAATCTGGTGCCTTACCGACTTGGCTATACCCCTACGGTTATATAAAATGGGGTGGATAATGGGACTCGAACCCACAACTTCCAGAACCACAATCTGGTGCTCTAACCAATTGAACTATACCCACCGTATAAAAATTCCGTATAAAAATTATTCTAATGGCGCGCCTGCAGGGATTCGAACCCCGGGCACACGGCTTAGAAGGCCGTTGC
>CAZJGM010000005.1:0-14499 GCA_964545675.1 uncultured Lachnospiraceae bacterium
CATTAATTGATAAGGGATGGTGGCCATCGCCTTTTTCCGTATAAATCAGGCGATCCAGAGGACGACCCTTAACTAAATGTTCTTCGACCATCTCGGGAATATCGGCCACTTCGACCCGTGAATAAAAAGTCCCTTCAGGATAAACAATCACCACTGGACCTAATTCACATAGGCCAAAACAGCCAGTGACAATGATTTCAATTTCATCTAAGATATCATGCTTGACCAGTTCCTTTTTTAATTCTGTTACTAACTTCTGAGAACCTGAGGATGCACAACCTGTGCCGCCGCAAATCAGTATTTGGGAACGTTTATATGCCATATTGCTTTTCTCTCCTTCGCTTTAAGCTTTCGTCGTAGTGGTGTCAACAATTTTTCCATCCACTATCGTCATGGTGTATTCGTCAACCACTTTGCCGTTTGTTAAATGTTCGTCGACTACCCGACTCACCTTTTCTGGTGTCATATTAACATAGGTGACTTTTTCACCTTCGCTATTATAAACTTCAACCATTGGCTCTAAGCGACATGATCCGATACAACCGGTTTGTGCCACGGTAACATCAACAAGGTTCTTTTTTGCTACCTCTTCCATTAGTTTAACCATTACTGGTCGTGCCCCAGCAGCGATTCCACAGGTTGCCATTCCAACCACGACGCGATAACCATCTTTTCCTTTTCGCAAATTTAATTCATTGAATTTTTTTTCACGGATTGCTTTTAATTCAGCTAATGACTTTGCCATTTTTTATTCCTCCATTATATTTTCTAAACCCTCTTTGATTGTGTCCCTAATCCAAGATAAAATCTCTGCTTCATTAAGGCTTTCAACCGCAAGGGCTTCTTTTACATCTCGAGTGTCAAACTTAAAAGACTTTTGATTGTAAGTGTGTTCATAATATAAATCAACCGCTCCAAAAGACATTACCATGGTCATGACTGTGTCAGCCATATTTCCTAAAGGCACCCGATCAATATGATCTTTTTTAAATGTGGCCACAATTTTTGTTCCTCGCCCTAGCTGGGATTCAATGCTAAAGGCCCCATCACATTGTTCTGCCGCCGCTTTAAAAAGCGGTAAACCAAGGCCAACTTTTCTGGTCGTTCGGGAGGTTACAAAGGGATCGAGGATCGCTTCTTGTCGTTCTTTTGAAACTCCTGTCCCATTATCATTTATTGTAATGGTCAGGGTATTCTCCAGGTCGGATTCATAAATAAAAAGCGACACTAAGGTGGCCTGAGCTAAAAGGGAATTCTGAGTAATATCAAGTATATGAAGGGATAATTCTTTCATGTCTTAATATTTTTCCAAGATGCCAGGGACTTCCTTTACATTTAAGCGTCCATACACTTCTTCGTTAATCATCATGACCGGTGCTAAACCACAGGCTCCAACACAACGGGTGGCTTCAACGGTAAACTTCCCGTCTTCGGTCGTCTCACCAGTTTTAGTTCCTAAAATCGAATTGACCTTATCGATTATATCTTGTGACCCACGAACATAACAGGCCGTTCCTAAACAAACGCCAATTTGAAATTTACCCTTTGGTGTTAAGGTAAACTGCGAATAAAAAGTTACCACCCCATACACTTCAGTTAAAGGAATATTAAGTTCCTCAGCAATGGTCGCTTGAACGTCTAGGGGCAAGTACCCATAGGTATTTTGTGCATCTTGTAAGATCATCATTAGGGATCCATTTACGTCTTGGTATTTAGCAACGATATCCCTCACTACATCCAAATTTTCAACTGCTACATATTCAGCCAATTTTAAACCTCCTCATTCATGCTGCAATTTTATATTGCCATTTTTTCTACCACATTATAACATAATTCTATCTAGCTTGTTAACAATATAACAAGAAATTTTACTCTTTTTCAAAATAATTTAAATGCAATCCTTTTCAGGGGTAAATTTATGTTCATTTCTTAAAGGATCTTCCCCCTAAATAAGCAAGAAGGGTCTTTTTTTGCATATCATCTATTTCAACAAAATATTCCCGCTCGGCCATGTCTTCTAATTGATGGGCATCGGAGCTTTGAATAAAGGCATAATCTTTTAAAAACCATTTCTTCTTTTTAATGTCCGCTATCTCTTGCCTCTTTGATACTTCACAGGTATGGATACTTAAATCCGGTGGAATAAAACCAAGTGAGGCCACAATACTATAGGCCTTTCGATCGATATGGGCCGGGACAAGGACCCCTTTTAAATTTTTTACGATTGTATCGAGTTCATCAATGCCGATATCAGTAGCCGAGATTAAGAGCTTGTCGACCTCGCCAATAATTTGATCGTCTTCATCTAAGATTAATTGGGGGCCAAATAAGTCTTTTTGATTAAGGATTGGCGGCAAACGCTGATAAAGAATTTTATCGAGGGCCATGGCCGCCGCTAAATTATCAAAATAAGCTAGCACATGAGCCTCTTCCTTGGTTGTTACCTCAATGCCGGGAAGGACCCCAAGGCCTTGGCCAGAACGTGCGGCGACTGCCATAATGGCCGGCAAATTTTTGGCCGAATTATGGTCAGTCACAGCGATATAATCAAGCTCCTTAATAATGGCCATATTGACAATATTATTGGGTGTCATTTCCGCCTCGCCACAGGGCGAAAGAGCCGAATGGATGTGCAAATCAACGGCTATTTTTTTCATTTACACTCCAGCTTTAGCCAAGACCCGACAGACCTCATAAGCACTTAAGGAACTTTTAAGAATTGGCATTTTTTCCAGGCTCGCTCGCTCTAGGGCTGGCTGCTCAATTTCAGCCCCTTCCGGGATAATAATACAGGTCATTTCGATCAAGGTGGCCACGGCCACGATATTAACATGGGTTTGGATGGTCACCCAAGCACAGCCCTCTTGGGCATTAGCCATCACCCAACTTAAGAGATCACCAACATAGCCACTGGTGATCTCTCCCTCTAGACCGACTTGAGGATTTAAACATTCAAACTCATCATTCCTTAGTAAATCCTTAATCTTCATTTTTCTCTCCTCTTTCTTCACTCATTTTTCCGGTTGGTTGGGATAATTGCAATAATTCATTGGTCACTTGCGATAATTCTAACAGGCGGTCTTTTAAGACAAAAATACAATCAATTTCCTTGGCTTTTCCAATGACAATATCCTCGGCCAAGGCCCGACAACCTGGGGCCCCACAGGACCCACAATCGAGGCCCGGTAGCCGCTCTTCAATCTCTTCAATTTCTTTCATTTTCTCAATGGCCCGATTAATATCCAGGTCTAGGGGTTCTGGTGTTCTGGCTAAGATCTGATCTTTAATTTGCATCTCTCCCGTCTCGTAGAGATCCTTAATTAAATGCTCGGAGATCGGATTTTGGATGGTGTTTTTAATTTTTTTGGCCCGTTCTTCAATATACATCTTAGCCACATAATTATTCTCAACCGTTAAGCAACCGCCAACACAGCCCCCAATACAGGCCAGGCCTTCAAAAAACTCAATCGTTTCTAGCTTGCCACATTCGATTTCCTCAAGAACATTGATAACATTTTGAATCCCATCGACATGGAGGACATTGCGGTTCTTCAGGTAATCGCTCTCCCCCCCACTAACGGCCCAGGAAAAACCTTCTGGTGTTGAGCTAAAGAGCTTTTCATCCAGCTCACAGCGTTTTAGCTGGTGGTGAATTTGACTATAAATTTTATTAAAGGCAATGGCCCCATTAATATGGCCATCGGGATCGTATTCGATGGCCTGGGGATTATTGACCATGGTCGCCTTGGCCGCACAGGGGGTAAGAAAGAAAATCCCTATCTCTTGGTCTTGGTAGTCAGTTGTTTCCCTTAAGTGGTCTCTGACGAGCTTGGCCGTCATGGCCATGGGCGATTTAAGCTTGCAAATATTTTTGGTCAGCTCCGGAAAACGCACCTGGATTAGTTTCATCACCGCCGGGCAGGCTGATGAGATCAAGGGTTTGGGATAATCGCCTTGGTCAAACTCATATTGCAAGGCTCTTCCAACCACCTCGGCCCCATAGGCCACTTCAGTCACCTGGTCAAAACCTAAGGCTTTAATGGCTGATAAAATTTGGGTAATCGAATACTTGGTTTTAAATTGCCCCAGTATGGCCGGGGCTGGAATGGCCACCGTGTACTTATAGTCTTTAATCTTTTCTAAGGGATCGGTTTTTGCCAGTTTGGCATGGTGGGGACAAACCCGGATGCACTCCCCGCAATCGATACACTTGGATTCCAGAATAATGGCCTTGCCATCACGGACCCGGATCGCTCCAGTGGGACAGGTCCTTAAACAGGTTGTACACCCCAAACATTTTTCCTTGTCCAGATAAACAGAGTGCAAAAGTTTTTCCATTTGTGTCTCTCCTCCTTGCCCGAATCGTTTTTTTAATCAATTTTAAAGGACATTACAATCTGGGTTCCCTCGCCCACTTTCGAGTGAATCTCAAAATTATCGGCATTATGGCGCATATTGGGTAGGCCCATGCCAGCTCCAAAACCCATTTCACGGACCTCATCACCAGCTGTTGACCAGCCTTCTTGCATGGCTAAATCAAGGTCGGGAATACCGGGGCCAATATCTTTGATAATCAATATTAATTCTTCATCATCAACCCTTAAAATAATCTCACCCCCATCGGAATGGATGGCAACATTCATTTCACCTTCGTAACCAGCAATCGATACTTGACGAATGGTCTTATTGCTGACCCCCAATTGTCTAAGGGTTTTTTTGATCTTCCTTGAGGCGTCACCAGCCGTTTCAAAGTCCCCTTTTTCGATATCAAATTTAAGTTCATAGGTCATCGTCGCTGAGCCCCTTTTAAGCCTTTCCCATAAAGAATCCCACAAGACTCAAATAAAATATGTTTAGTCGACATGATAATGATCTCCATCTCCCGGGCCAATTCAATAAATTCCGGACTGGGCATCTTATTGCGAACAAAAATAATACTGTGCATATTGGCCATCTCGGCCGTGTTTAACACCTGTTTATTAACTAAGCCGGTTAATAAGATCGTATCTTCCTTGGCATAATACAGGACATCACTCATTAGATCACTCCCAAAGCCATAAAAGACCTCGCTCTCTAGATGCTCTTGGCCAGACAAACAAACCGCATCTAATAATTTTTGAATCTCAGACAGTTTCATTTAATCTCCTCTTCTACAAATCAATTCGGTGGTAGGTTTTTTTCAAACGCTCCAGTATTTTTTCCTCATCACGGCTGCAGGTAAATAAAATAACCTGGCGGTGCTGGCTTAGGTCGACTAACAAGGACAAGGCCTTAATTTTTCGCTTTTCATCATAACGGGCAAAGGGTTCATCAAGGATAAAGGGCATGTCATGGGTGATTAAATTACCCATCCCATAGCGAAAGGCAAAATGGACTTGGTCTTTGGTTCCGGCTGAAAGTTGATCGCTTTCTCGCAGGTCACCCCCGTAGGGATCTTCGACTTTAACCTTCATGGCATCATCAATTTTAACCCCCTTATAACGCTGGGTTACTTCTTTTAAGACCGTCCCAATTTGGTCATTTAATGTCGGGACGGCATCCTTATGGTTATTTACATTAAGGAGCCTTAAGGCGGCTAGGGCAGCATCACAGGCATCAATTTCCAGATTATAGGCCCTAATTTGCTTATCCAGCGATTCAATCGTTTCTCTAAGTTCGACCGGCAGATCGACCCCTTCGGTTAAGGCCGCATTCTCGCCTTCTAAGGCGGCGATTTTTTTGCCAATGGCCAATAATTCATCAGCCATGGGATTACTTTGTTTCCACGTATCCGAGACACGCTTTTCTTCACCGGATTCAACCGCCTCTAAAAAATGATCAATCAAGGTTTGATTGCTTTTTAATTCTTCTTTTAACTCCTTGATCTCTCTGGCAATTTCACAATTTTTGGCATACTCTTCGACTGAATTAACCTTAAAATTAGCAAATTTCGTCTCTAATTCCCGATTGATCCCTCTTTTTTGCTCAAATAATACATCAAAGCCAGCTTGGTGCCTAGAGAGTTGGACTGATAAGAGTTTATTCTCATTAGAATATTGTTCCAGATCACGCTTGATCCGATTGGCATTTTTATAAACCTCATCAAATTCAATCGGGTCTTCAATTTGGTATTTATCAAGAATTTCTTCTTGGTCTGGACTCATCTGCAAATAATAGCGATTTCTGCGTAGTTTAATGCTGGTAATAATGCCGTAGGATGAACCGACCACCCCAAAGACCACTAGAAAGGCTCCCATAAAAAAAGCAATCCTTTCAAAGAGCGAATCGAGGGGGAACACTTTCATTAAATCGGCCCCGATTAAAAATAAGCCAACAACGGCAAGGGCAATTGAAACACTACTAATGGCAACCTTTTTTTTCTGCAAGCGTTCTTCTTTTTCAAGCCGTTCTTGATTAAAGGTCTCATAGTCGGCGACGATTTGCTCTAAACTATTGCCATCTAGGAGCTGTCTTTTTTGGTCTTCCTTTTGGCGAATGTTTTTCTGCTGGCCAACTAGATCATTAATTTCCTTTTCTATGTAATCCATTTGGTCGGTTAAGCGATTAATTTGTCCCTTGGTGGTCCTTAAGTTTTCAAGGGTTTCTTGGTTATAGTCTTCCTTGTCGCCCAAGGCCTCAATCCGGTCTTGGAGGATGATATTTTCTTTTTCCAATTCGCCAATTTTTTCATAGGACTTTAATAAATCGCGCTTATGCTTGACCACTGTTTCCTGAATAAGATAGTCGTTTTCAATTTCCGCCTTTTTCAGGCGTTTTTGATAGGCGGTTATTGTTTTCTGGTTAGCATTAACCTTGTCATAGACCTTTTCAGCTTCTCGTAAGGCTTCAGTTAATTCCTCTTTTTTACGAATAAGCAGTCCTAATTTTGACTTGCTAAGTTTGGCCCGACCGATCTTCTTTTTACGGTTTTCAAGATTTTCTTCGACCTTGCTTAAATTAATGTCCATGGCTCCGCTATTTTGCATCTCAAAATAAGAAGCCCGTACCTCTTCTTTAAAGCGGGGGTCAAAATCATGGCCCACCTGCTTAAGGTTAACGACGCTATTATAAATACCCGGAGTAATCCCTAAGTGTCCCAAGGGCAGGTGTTGCCTAATGACCGGATCGTACTTGTAGTGGTCGGTAACATCAGCCCCACTAGCATTATTAAAAATTGCCAGATTATCTTTACCGCGCAGGAAATTACGCTCAAGCCGTAATTCCTCCCCATCCATTTCGTAAACCAATAAACCGCTGTAGTCAAATTGGGCCCAAGGCATGTATTTTTCATAATCATCTGAATAAGTTTTCTTTTTCCGATAGGGCTTATAAAAACCAAAAAACATACCTTGAATAAAGGCCTGCATGGTCGTTTTCCCACTTTCATTATCGCCGTAGATAATATTCAAACCGGGCTTTAAGGTGACGATTTTATCTTTAAATTTTCCAAAGGCCTTAATCCGTAATGCCTTTATTTTCATTGTAAAACCCCCTCGCTAATCATCGCTTCAATGCTATAGCGAATCGCCCGCTCTTTGATCTTCTCGTCCTCGATAGCATTAAGACTCTCTAGCAAACGGCCGATGGCATTGTCCTTATTTTCAAGAAGTAATTGATCTAGATCAATGTCTAGCTCAAGCGTTGACGTATCAACTTCGATATAATAAAAGGCTTCTTCTAAGTCATCTAAAATCCATTCCATCTGAATCTCCGGATCGATAAAGCCGATAAATTTAAGGCGATAAAAATTAGTCATCCGTTTCTCTCTGGCATCGACCATCATCGCTTTTTCTAAAATATCAGGATAAGAATCTTCTGGTGTTAGTTCAATCTCCAGATTTTCAAACTCCCGCGATTCAATTGTCTTAAAGTAGTTCTTGGTCTGATAGTCTCCCGTCGCTGGATCTTTTTCAACTGTTGCACTAAAAAAGCCATGATTACCCGTTTCTCCAAATTGAAGGGGAATGGGCGAGCCACAATAGGCAATCCCACTGGCTGTAATCCCTGGCTTATGAATATGGCCTAGGCAGATGGCATCAAATCCTTTTTCTTCAAGAAGCCGTAAGTCAATCGGTAGGTAGTCACTTTGACTGGCCACCTCGCCATGCATCAAGAGCATATTATAACGGTCGGGATTTAAGGAAAGACGGTCAAAAGATGACTTAGGAAATTCCCGATAGATGTTTTTAACCCATGAATAGCCATAAATTTCAGTATTTAAATCTTGGATATAGACCGATCTAAATTGGTCTTCCTTAAAGATATAGACATTTTCTGGCCAACGGACCTTACTATAAGGAGACGACTCCCCATGGTAATCATGATTACCGGCCACGATAACAACCCAAGTATGGTGAAGGCTTCTAAAGGCTTCAGCTACTCTTTTTATATCCATGGTCAGGACCGAGGTGGAATCAAAAAGATCGCCAGCAATGACCATTAATTCAATTTCTTTTTCCTTTGCCTCAGCGATCACTTGGTCAAAGGCTGCCCATAATTCTTTTCGTCTGGATTTGCCATAATAATTGCCCTGCTGTTGAAAGGTAAAGGGTCGTCCCAAGTGAAAATCGCCTGTATGTATAAAACTCTTAAGCATCCTTAAGCCTCCTGTATTAGTCGGTTTCTGCTCGAATATCATTTATTTTCTAGCCTAGCTACACGCTTCTTTATTGTACCATTTTTTAAAAGATTTAGCAGTATGTTTTTAGATTTAAAAAAACAACCCGCAAAAGAGGGTTGTTTTTCTTAATCGTCTTAATAAGCACTGACACGCCCTAAGAAGCTTTGCAGTCTCTCACTTTGAGGGTTATTAAAGATTTCTTCGGGTGTGTTTTCTTCGATGATATTACCAGAGTCAAAAAAGGCAATCCGGTCAGCTATATCCTTGGCAAAATCCATCTCATGGGTGATCAAAAGCATGGCCATCTCGCCTTCATCAGCAATGGCCTTGATCACTTCTAGGACTTCACCAACAAGTTCCGGATCCAGAGCCGAGGTCGGTTCATCAAAAATCATCACTGACGGCCGCATTACCAAGGCTCTAGCGATGGCAACACGTTGTTTTTGACCACCTGACAGCTGGGCTGGATAACTTTTAAGTTTATCCCCTAGGCCAACCTTTTCAAGAAGCTTGATGGCCTCTTTTTTGGCTTCCTTTTTAGGGGTATCAAGAACAACCATCTGGGCTTCCATAACATTTTTTAAAACACTCATGTGGGGAAAGAGATGAAAATGCTGAAAGACCATGCCAATACTGCCCCTGACCTTATGCAAGTGTTTTTCACTGGCAGCCTTTAATTGGCCGTCAATTTCTTCGTGCCAAAGCAGGTCATTATTGACCCTAATGGTTCCCTTGGTCGGTTCTTCTAAGGTCATCAAGAGTCTGGCAAGGGTTGTTTTTCCCGATCCACTAGGCCCAATTAGGGCCACTTTCTCACCGGGATTGATATCAAAATTAATATCTTTTAAGACTTCCAAATCATCATAGGATTTAGATACATTATTGTAACTTACGATCGCTTGCATTTATTTTCTCCTATCGGGTAAATTTATCATTAAGGCGCAATTCAAGCCGCTTGATTAGCAAGGATGATGGGTAACTTAGCAGCAAGAATAAGGCTCCGACAATTGTAAAGGGCTCTAAATATCTAAAGGATGCTGATCCGATAATTTTAGCCGTCTGCAAAATTTCAACCAAGGTGATTGCTGATAAAAGTGGGGTTTCTTTAAACATGGTAATAAAGTAGTTGCCAATCACTGGGATAATCGGTGGAATCGCCTGGGGTAAGATAATGTGTGTCCAGGCTTGACCCCTTTTAAAATTAAGGGCTGTTGCCACTTCCCATTGTCCCTGGGGAACGGCTTCAATCCCACTGCGAAAGACCTCTGATAAATAGGTGCTATAATGAAGGCCAAGGCCAAGCACACCGGCAGTAAAAGGGCTTAAGGTCAAGCCAAAAGCCGGAAAGACATAAAAGATAAAAAATAATTGTACCAATAATGGCGTATTTCGGATAAATTCTGAAAAGCCATTAAAAACCATTGCTATTACTTTAACCTTGGATCCTTTGAGCAAGGTTAAGAGTAAGCCCAATAATAAGGCCAGTAGAAAGCCAACCAGGGTTGCCAAAATGGTTATTTTTAAAGCCGCCACAATTTGTGGCAGAATTTCTAGGGCATAAGTCATACTCCACATATTAAAACCTTCCTTCCGTCAGCTTGCGCTCTAATAGGCGCATTCCCCTCGATAAGGGCCAAGCAATAACAAAGTAAATGATCAGAAGTAGGGAGTAAATTTTCGTTGTTTCCATGGTTGATGCATTTAAGACGTTTCCTTGATAGGTTAGATCCGATAAGGTGATCAATGATACTAAGGCCGTGCTTTTTAACAATTCAATGAGTTGATTACCAAAACTTGGCAACATCATGATTACAGCTTGGGGAATAATAATATGCCACCGTCTTTGAAAGGGTGTCATATTTAGGGCAATCCCTGCTTCTGTCTGCCCTTGGGGAACAGCTTGGATGGAGCCCCTCACCACTTCTGAGGCATAGGCTCCAAAATTTAAGCCAATTGCTAAAATACCGGCTAATAGTGCTGGCAGACGAATCCCAAGCATGGGCAGGGCAAAGTAAATCCAAAACAATTGAACCAGTAAGGATGTCCCCCGAAAAACTTCGACGTAAAGACCAGAAATAAAACGTAAAAATTTATATTTTGACAATCGCCCCAGACCCGCTATAAAGCCTAAAAAGAGGGCCAAGAGCGTAGCAAAAAAAGTAATGCTTAGGGTAACGGCTAGGCCATTTCTTAAAAGTGAGATAAGTATTTCGTGTGTTGTCATTATTTTTAAATCATCCAATTCCTATTGGATAATATCCTCCACACTTACATCGCCTGGCAATTCCGCTTCTGTAAAGCCAAAGGGTTCTAAAATCTTAAGTAACTCACCAGAGTCTTGTAATTTTTTTAATTCTGCATTAAAGGCATCTCTAAAATCCGTATCATCTTTTCTAAAAGCCGTGGCCCCATAGCCTCTGACACTTTCACCATCAATGATTGGATCAGTAAAGTCCGATACCCGTTCAATGCTTGGGTCCTTAGCCGTATCAATGGCCGATTGGACTGCTATACCGGTTGCTGCAAAGGCATCTACACGCCCGGATTGAAGGGCTGAAACTGCTGCTGGTAAATCAGGGACCGTTACTAAGCGGTCGACTGGCATTCCTAGCTTAAGCAGTTGATCGTACTCAACGGCTCCACCAGGCACAGCCACCTTAGCCGATTCATGGTTAATAATATCTTCATAACTTTTTAAATTTAAGGGGTTACCGGCTTTTACGCCAATGCCTTGACCAATTGAGTATTCTGGATTGGCAAAGGCTACTTCTTTCGCCCGGTCTGGGGTGATAAACATCCCAGCTGTAACCATATCAAAACGCTCAGCTTGAAGGCCGGGGATCATTGACCCAAATTCAGTCAGTTCACCATTTATTTGATCAATTCCCAAATTTCCTAAAACGGCTCGGGCCACTTCAACCGCTTCACCGGTTAATTCACCTTCGCTGGTTTTATATGCAAAGGGTTTTTCATTAGCAAAACCAATCGTTACTGAACCGCTCTCTTGAGCCTTTTCCAAAGTTGTCTTGGCATCTCCACCACTATTATCACTTGTGCAGCCAGCCAAAAGGCCAAGACTTAACATCATCATTAGTGCTGTTAGTAGCCAATTTTTTCTTTTCATATTGTCCTCCTTTTTTTTCTGGTGGTTATTTATTAAAAAACGAAAACCATCCAGAGAATTGCCTATTTTACATATTTCACCCTATCACGGTCAAATAATGATGTCAAGGATTCAAAAGAAATATTATAATAATTAAATTCATTTAAAAAGCTATCTATGCCCAGTATTATCGGATTTATAAATGTTTTCTTAAATTTTTATTAAATTTTATCTTTTTACCTTAAAAAGGACTGCTTTTAGGCAAAAAAAACTCGCCGAAGCGAGTTTTTTTAGTCTGAAAAAGTTGGTGTTTTTTTAAAATGCTGCCTTGTAAATAGCTATAATATCCTCTTTTGTCGGGCACTTGGGATTGCCAGGCGTACAGGCATCTTTAAGGGCTAGGTCGGCTAAGACCCCAAAATCTTCTTCTTTAACACCTAAGTCTGCAAGGCCAGAGGGGATCCCCACATCTTTTGATAGTTTTTTAATGGCATCGATCACCATAATATTAATTTCCTTTGGTTCTCGGCGAGAAATATCCAGTCCCATCGCCATTGCTACCTGGCCTAGGCGATCACCAAGGGCATCAGCATTAAAGCTTAGCACATGAGGAAGTAAAACGGCATTGGCTACCCCATGGGGGAGATCATAGAAACCACCCAGTTGGTGGGCCATGGAGTGAACAATTCCTAAACCACCATTGGAGAAACCCATACCGGTGACAAATTGCCCATAGGCCATCTGATCTCGGGCATCTAAATTATCACCCTCTGCTACAGCGGTGCGAAGATTGGCTGCCACCACTTTGATCGCTTCTAAATTAAAAAGATCGGTAAAATCGGTAGCACCAGTGCTGGTATAGCCTTCGATGGCATGGGTTAAGGCATCCATACCAGTTGCAGCCGTTAAGGCTTTTGGCATCTTAAGCATTAAAACGGGATCGTTTACGGCAACGGTCGCCATACTATTAGGATCGACGATAACCATCTTGACCTTCCGCTCTTCGTCGGTGATAACATAGTTAATTGTCGCTTCACTGGCCGTTCCAGCCGTGGTGTTAATGGCGACAATTGGCAAGGCCTTGTTGGCCGTTTTGCCAACACCTTCATAGTCGCGCAGATCACCGGGATTGGTGGCTAAAATAGCTACCCCTTTACCGGTATCTTGAGGCGAACCACCGCCAATACTGATAACGAAATCACACTCGTTTTCTTGCAGTGCTTGATAACCGTCGTTTACATTTTTAACTGTCGGATTTGCTTTAACATCTGAAAAAATGGCATAATTAATCTTAGCTTGATCAAGAACTTTTTGAACGTCTGCGACAATACCGGCCTTGATAAGGTCTTGGTCGGTGACAAGCAAAGCCTTATTGACCTTCATTTTCTGAATCTCTGGCACGATTAGCTCAATCGCTCCAGGACCGAGAATAACAACCGGTGGAAAATAATATGTTTTAACCATTTGTGTACCTCCGTTTTCTACTATTAATGGTAACCATATCATAGGCAAGTCGTCTTCTAAATGAAATATCTGGCTCTTTAAAGATAGAATCTTGAATGATGATAAACAAAACGTCCCTAAGTCATCTGGCTGCTTGTCTAGCCCAAGCATCAGCTTCGAGGATGGCTTCAAGATCAGGGCTAGCGATAAGGGAATGGGCATCCATGACTTTTTTATTAATTGCCGCAATATCAACAAAGCGAATTTCTTCTTTTAAGAAACGAGCAACCGCCACTTCATTAGCAGCATTAAGGACACAAGGCATGGTCCCCCCCATTTCAAGGGCATCATAGGCTAATTGGAGGCAGGGAAAGTTCTCTAAATCCGGCTCTTCAAAGGTTAAACGATTAGCTTTTTGAAGATCGAGAGGGGCCAAGGTATTTCCAATCCGATCAGGATAAAAGAAGGCCCATTGGATGGGTAGTTTCATGTCCGGCATGCTTAATTGGGCGATCGTCGAGTGGTCGACAAATTCAACCATGGAATGAATAATGCTTTGCGGGTGGACGACCACATCAATGGCCTCATTTTCGACATTAAAAAGCCATTTGGCTTCAATCACTTCAAGGCCCTTATTCATTAAGGTGGCCGAATCAATGCTGATCTTTTTGCCCATGGCCCAGTTGGGATGGTTTAGGGCCTGCTTAAGGCTGACGTTCTTAAGTTCTTTTAATGTTTTCCCTCGAAAAGGCCCGCCTGAAGCGGTAATAATCAGACGCTTAATCTGGTCGTGACGGTTTCCCATCAGGCATTGGTAAATGGCCGAATGCTCGCTATCGACCGGTAGAATCGAAACCTGATTGGCAGCGGCTGCCTTCATAACTAACTCACCGGCTGCCACTAAGGTTTCTTTATTAGCTAAGGCAATATCAATCTTTTTGTCAATGGCCGCCAGGGTCGGAATCAGGCCGATCATGCCAGAAACTGCCGTTAAGACCATATCTGTTTTAGCGAGTGTCGCCACGTCACTAAGCCCTTGGACCCCGGACAAAAGCTCGACCGGAGATTTTTTGGCCTTTAGCCGTTTTTTTAGGGTCAAAGCCGCCTGGTCGTCCATAACTGCGACGGCCCTTGGTGAAAATTCTTCAATTTGCTCTTCAAGCAGGTCGATATTTTGATTGGTTGATAAAGCTGATACTGTTAACTCCTCACGATAGGCCCTAATGACATCAAGGGCCTGGGTGCCGATCGAACCGGTTGATCCAATAATACTGATTGTTTTCATAATTCCCCCTTTTTTATTATTTATAAAGTAAACTCGTGTGTGACAAATGACCATGACAAACGAAACGTC
>CAZJGM010000005.1:14599-50370 GCA_964545675.1 uncultured Lachnospiraceae bacterium
GTCTTCTCTGGAAATAAAGAGGCCCTTTCTTGCTTGGTCAAAGATCCGCCGGGCCGCTTTTTCACCAATCCCTTCTAAGGCATTTAGGGGTGGCCGTAATTGATTACCCTCGATCGCAAAATTTTTAAAGTGCGAGGTGTAGAGGTCAACATTTAAAAAGCTATAACCCCGACAGACCATCTCGTCGGCAATTTCTAAGATCGTTAGCAGGGCTTTTTCCTTATTTGAGGCTTTAACCCCTTGCCACCTAATTTCCTTTATTTTTTCAAGGAGTGGCCCCCGCCCTTGGCAGACATATTGGGCATCAAATTCATCAGCCCGGACCGTAAAATAAGTAGCGTAATAGGCCAAGGGATAATACACCTTATACCAGGCGATCCGAAAAGCCATGGTCACATAAGCGGCCGCATGGGCTTTGGGAAACATATATTTTATCTTTTTACAGGATTCAATATACCAGTTTGGGACCTTATTGGCCTTCATGGTTTCTTCCCATTCAGGCTGTAAACCCTTTCCCTTTCGGACTGCTTCCATAATGGTAAAGGCAGTTTTTGCTTCAATGCCCTTGTAGATCAGATAGATCATAATATCGTCTCTGGTACAAATAACCTCTTTAATAGTGGCCTTTTTTTCACGGACCAATTCTTGGGCATTATTAAGCCAGACATCGGTACCATGAGATAAACCAGAAATTCGAATTAGATCGGAAAAATCGGTCGGTTTGGTATCAAGCAGCATTTCTTTAACAAAATTAGTCCCAAATTCCGGTATTCCACAGACACCAAGGGGGGAACTAAAGTCTTCGTCCTTTAGGTCAAGGGCCTCGGTCGAGGTAAATAAAGACATCGTTTTAGGCTCATCTAAAGGGATTTTAACCGGATCGACACCGGTAAAGTCTTTAAGCATCTTTAACATGGTTGGGTCATCATGGCCTAGGATATCCAGTTTTAAGAGGCGACCAGAGATCGATTCATAATCAAAATGAGTGGTGATGGTCTGACTACTCACATCGTCAGCTGGTCGTTGGACTGGACAAAAGTCATAAATATCTTTGTCATCGGGAACAACCATAATCCCTCCGGGATGCTGGCCAGTTGTTTTTTTAACCCCGGCACAGCAGGCGACGACCCGGTCAATTTCCGCTTTAGGGATGGTTTTATCGTGTTCTTCAAAAAAATTCTTAACAAAGCCAAAAGCCGTTTTATCGGCAATGGTCGAGATCGTTCCCGCCCGAAAGACCTTACCCTTACCAAAGAGTTCCTCGGTATAACGATGGGCTTCCGCCTGGTTATCACCGGAAAAATTAAGGTCAATATCCGGTTCCTTATCGCCTTCAAAGCCCAGAAAGGTCTCAAAGGGAATATCAAAGCCATCCTTGATTAAGGCCGTCTGACACTTGGGGCAAGAGGCATCCTTTAAATCTGGCCCTACACCAACCTCATTGGAGTTAAAAAAGGCCGTGTACTGGCAAGCCGGACACCGATAATGGGGGGCTAAGGGGTTAACCTCGGTAATCCCACAAAGGGTTGCCACAAAAGAGGACCCGACCGAGCCACGTGAACCAACCAGGTAGCCGTCTTCCATGGAATGGGCAACCAGTTTGTGGGCAATCAGATAAAGGACTGAATAACCATTGCCAATAATCGAATCAAGCTCACGGTTCATCCGGGTGGCCACTAAATCCGGCAAGGGTTTGCCAAAGAGGGCCTGGGCCTGGTCTTCGGCCATCTTTCTGATCTCCTGGTCTGACCCTTCCATAATTGGGGGAAAGGTCCCCTCGGGAATTGGGCTAACCGTTTCGATCATTTCTGATAATTTACGGGTATTTTCCACCACCACTTGATAGGAAAGTTCTTCCCCCAAATAGGCAAATTCATCGAGCATCTCGGCGGTATTGCGATAGTATAAGGGTGCTTGTTGACTGGCATCCTTATAGCCCTGGCCAGTAAAGAGAATCTCTCGGTACAAGGCATCTTCTTTATCGACAAAGTGAACATCACCAGTTGCCACCACCATTTTTCCCAGTTCTTCACCCAATTTAATGATTTCTCGATTAATCTCTTTTAGGGCCTCGATATCAGGCAGGGCATTATTGTCAATTAAAAATTGATTATTTCCCAGAGGTTGGATTTCCAAAAAGTCATAAAATTTAGCAAGGCGGATAACCTCCTCTCGGGGCTTTTGATTTAACAGGGCCGAAAACAATTCCCCGGCCTCACAGGCTGAACCAAGTAAAAGATTCTGGCGGTTTTTGGCCAACAAGGACTTAGGAATTCGCGGCTTACGGTAAAAATAATGAAGGTGGGAT
This sequence comes from uncultured Lachnospiraceae bacterium, assembly GCA_964545675.1. Classification (GTDB taxonomy): domain Bacteria; phylum Bacillota; class Clostridia; order Eubacteriales; family Eubacteriaceae; genus Acetobacterium. Next base: position 16,908 of record CAZJGM010000005.1, read on the forward strand.
TCCGACACCAAGCGGTATAAATCTTTAACACCGGCTTGGTTTTTGGCATAGATAATAATATGATTGGGCCGGTTAATCTTAATACTGCACTCACGACTAGAGAGATTATTTAAGTTCTGAACCCGGTCACAGTCTTTTTTCTCGGCTTGGTCAAGCAGTTTTAAAAAGACCTTGGCCGAAGCCATGGCATCATCAAGGGCCCGATGGTGGTCACCCATATCAATTTTAAAATAGGAACATAATTTCTTTAAATTATGGCGGCTAATCTGGGTCAAGAGACAACGGGCTAGGGCCAGGCTATCAATGCAGGTTAAGTCTTTTTTAAAACCATGCTTGCTAATCGCCTTGTGGATAAAACCCATATCAAAGGGGGCATTATGGGCGACCAAAATAGCCTCACCACAAAAATCAAAAAAAGCATCGAGGGCCTCATCCTCCTCTACGCCCTCTTTTACCATCTGGCTGGTGATCCCTGTTAGGTCAACAATTTTGGGGGGAATGTCACAATGAGGATTGACTAGGCGATGAAAGTGGTCGATAATTTGTTTGTTGCGAATCCGTACGCCGGCAATCTCAATGATCTTGTGGTTACCAGGGATTAGGCCGGTTGTCTCCAGATCAAAAAAGATAAATTCCTGGTCAAAGTCTTGGTCTTTGCTGCCACTAACGACATGGACTTGGTCTTCAACCAAGTAACCCTCAAGGCCATAGAGGACCTTAATATCGTATTTTTTACCCAGGCGCATCATTTCTGGATAAGCCTGTAAGACCCCATGGTCGGTAATGCCAATGCTATCGTGGCCGTAATTTTTAGCCTGTTTCATGATTTTATCAACCTTGCTAACGGCATCCATGGCACTAAATTGACTATGCAAGTGGAGTTCAACTCGTTTTACTGGGGCCTGATCGCTTTTGATTGGTTCTTTACTTAAAACGATATTTCGTGGGGCCAAGGTCAGCTCTTGATTAAAGTCATCATAATTAAGGCGGCCTTCAAGGCGAATCCAAGTCCCCTCTTTAAGGGCTTCAACGATTGCTCCTTGGTCGGTAAAAATCTTGGCCGTTATTGACCCGGTATTATCGGTCAAATTAAAGGTTAGCAAGGTTTTATTATTTTTTAGTTGCCTACTATAAAGGCCAAAAATCCAGCCCCAGAGACTAAGGGTCTGGCCCTCTGATTCGCCACCGGGGGTGAAATCAACCTGGCTTAAAGGAATACTTTCTTTTTTAATGGCCTTGCCCATAATAATCTCCCCAGGCTTCTCGGCTTTTTTCAAGACGTCTTTTTTCTTCCCCCATTTTCCATTAGTGGTCTCTATCTTAAGGTCTGAAACGGCATCGGGGTTAATCCCCGACAGGCGTTTTTGCAAGTCGGCTTTTGTGTCTAAAGAGACTTTTTCATGGTTGGTAAAAGAGACCTTTAATTTAGTATCCAGGCCAAATTCTTCTTTAATTGTCCGGGCAAAGCAATTTTTAAAAATATCCCAAGCCTGGTCATCGACCTGATTGCTTGATGAGGCTTTAATCAAAAAGCTGTCATCTTGGGCTGACAGGGTATTGTTTAAAAGCAGCTTGCTAATTTTTATATTAATCTGCGATAGGATGGCATTGATTTTTTCCTCTTCGGCCTTAAATAGGTCCGGGGCATTTTTATACACTTTTTGGCTAATTTCTATTTCTACTTTATTGGTATAATCAAAGATCTGCTTTAACTCTTGTTTGATTTTTTGATGGTCAATTTCTTTTTTTAATGTCTTAAATTTAAAAGTCAATTCCTTTTGCTGGGAATTGACTTTAATATTCTCTGTCTCTAATTGATAACTTTCGATTAATTGTTGATAATGACTTTGTTTTCCATGTATACTCAAAGGCTTGCCTCACATTTTTTCTATTTCATTTAATAATTCCGACACAATATCGCTTTCTCTTATGGTTTTAATAATCTCACCTTTTTTAAACAAGACGGCCTTATTTTTTCCACCAGCGATGCCAATATCAGCCTGCTTACCCTCGCCAATGCCGTTAACAATACAGCCCATCACGGCAACTGTAATGTCTTTATCAAGGCCTTTTAGGCCAGCATCAACTTCATTGGCAATTTTAATCAAATCAATCTCGGTTCGCCCACAGGTCGGACAGGCGATAATGCTTACTTTTTTTTGGCTGCCTAGGCCAAGGGCGGCTAATAATTCTTTAGCCACCTCAACTTCATCAATGGGATCGCCTGTAATTGAGATCCGGAGGGTGTCTCCTATGCCATTAAGCAGAAGATAAGCAAGACCGGCTGAGGATTTTACGGTCGAACTTCGTAAGAGGCCCGCTTCGGTAATCCCTAAATGCAGGGGGTAATCATGTTTTTTTGAAAAAGCCTGGTAGGCTTCAATCGCTAAGGGCACATCCGAAGCCTTTAAAGAGACAAGGATCTGATCAAAGCCCAAGTCTTCTAGCAGGCCAATGTGTTTTTCAGCTGATTCCACCATAGCCTCAGCGGTAGGGATGCCCTTATATTTTTTAAGGATTTGCTCGTCAAGTGATCCGGCGTTAACCCCAATCCGAATGGGGATGGCTTTTTCACTGGCCATAGCGACCATTTCCCCCAGTTTTGGCCCAATATTTCCCGGATTAATCCGCAGTTTATCGACCCCTTGTTCCATGGCCAAAAGTGCCAGCCGGTAATCAAAGTGAATATCGGCAACTAAGGGAATGGAAATGCCTTCCTTGATGGCTTTAAGGGCGAGGGCGGCTGCTTGATCGGGTACAGCCACTCGGATGATTTCACAACCAGCTTGCTCAAGGGCTAAAATCTGCTTAATTGTTGCCTGGCTATCTCTTGTATCGGTCGTGGTCATGGACTGAATCCGAATCGGATGATGACCACCGACTAAATAATTGCCAATTTTTATTGTCTTTGTTAAACGTCGTTTTTTCATATCTCTCCTAGGTCGACAGGCGCATAATATCGTTAAAGGCAATTAATAGGCCCAGGCCCATAATGGCGATAAAGCCAATTAGATTAATCAGGCCTTGGGCCCTTGGGCTAATTTCTTTTCGAGTAATGGCTTCGATTAATAAAATAAAAATATGACCACCATCTAAGGCCGGTATGGGCAGCATATTGATGACCCCCAGATTAACCGAGATTAGAGCCGTAAAGGTCAAAATCCCCCTAAAGCCTTGAGCCATAAAAAGATCGACTAATGAGACCATGCCAATGGGACCAGCGACATCATCCATTCCCACCTGTCCTTGAAAAATCATCGCCAAGGATTTGAAAATAATCCCAGCAAAGCGGCCGGTATTGACAAAGGCTAGGCCAATCGCTTCAAAAATATTATTTCCCCCGACTATAAAAGCCAAAAGCAACAAGCAGACCCAGGCAAAAACAATGTTCATAGCCGAGCCGGCTGCCAAAATCACTAACTTCTGTTTTTTAGTTTTGGATTCAAAACTAGTTGGATCGGGGATTTGATTAGGGTCTTGGGGAAGTAAATTCCCCTCGTCATCGACTTGTTCTCCTTCCCCTCGCATTTTGCAAAAGCCCCCAATGGGGAGGGCCCGCAGGGTAAAGAGGGTTTCTTTGCCTTGGCGTTTGAATAATTTAGGGCCCATGCCAATGGCGAATTCTTCGACGAAGACACCATTTTTACGAGCCGCAATAAAGTGGCCAAATTCATGGGCCACCACTAGGGCACTTAAAATTAATAAGGTTACAAGTATCGTTACTATATTCATTTTTCTCCTATACGATGCCTGAGGTTAATCGGGCAAATATATAAATAATGGGGATGATAAAGATAATGCTATCAAAGCGATCAAGAATCCCCCCATGTCCAGGTAAAACTTTACTAAAATCTTTAATTGCTACTTTTCGTTTAATCATCGATGCCATTAAATCCCCACATTGACCGGCTATGCTTGCGATAATGCCAATGCCAAAATATAAGTACCAGGCCAAATCAAAATCGAAAAAGCTTCTTAAAATTCTGCCATAGATCACTGCCATAATGGCTGCCGTTAAAAGGCCGCCAATGCCTCCGGCAATGGTTTTTTTAGGGCTGATCCGTGGTGCTAATTTTTTAGTGCCAATGGCATTACCGACAAAATAAGCTGCCGTATCAGTGGCAAAGGCAATAATAAAAATCAGCCACAGATAATAGCCCCCCTTATTAAGGGTTTCAAATAAAAAAAGATGGCCAAACATAATTGGCACGTAAATTAGGCCTAAGAGCATGGCTCCGGCTCGCTCAAAGCCAATATTTTTGCTAGCAATTTCATAGCAAAATAATAAAATAAAACAAATTAAAAGCATGGGCAGGCCAAAATTATAATCAAGCTTAATGGTTAAGACCATTAAAAGAGCAAGACTGAGCATTAGGCTATAACGAATTCTCGGTCGCAGGATGTGATTAACTGCCGCCGTATATTCGAGCGTCCCAATTAAGGTTAATAGGGATACCCCAATCACTAAGGCTCCTTGGCCCATGTAGAGAATAATCCCTAATAAGGGCAGGCCAATAACTGACGTTAGGACTCGTACTTTTAAGCTGCTTTTCTTTTGTCTTTTTTTAGGCTGAGCCATAGCGTCTATTCCTTTGTTTATAGGTCTCAATCAAATCAATATAGGCCTGTTCATCAAAATCCGGCCACAAGGTATCGATAAAGAAGAATTCCGAATAGGCTGCCTGCCAAAGCATAAAATTACTAATTCTCTCTTCACCGGAGGTTCTAACAATCATATCTGGGTCCTTCATCCCAGCTGTATAAAGATGCTGGCTTAAGGCCTCTTCGCTAATCTCGTCAGCTTTTAAGCCTTGGTCCACAAGGGCCTTTACGGCCTTTATAATTTCCGCACGTGACCCATAATTTAAGGCCACATTAAAAATTAGGCCGGTATTATCTTTGGTCGAATCCATGGCATTGTTACTGGCCTTTAAAACCCGCTGATTAAGGGCTGAAAGATCACCAATCACCCGGACCTTAACATTATTCGCCTTTAATTCATCGATCTCTTTATTAAAATAGTCAACGGCAATGGCCATCAGACCATCGACTTCTTCCCGACTACGCCGCCAATTTTCAGTTGAAAATGCGTAAACAGTCAAAATTTTAATGCCCATTTCTGAAGATTTTCGAACAATCTTCCGCAGGGTCTTCATCCCAGCATGGTGTCCGAATAAGCGCGGACGATTACGTTTTTTTGCCCACCGCCCATTGCCATCCATAATAATGGCGATATGTTCCGGCAAATTATTACTATCCTCTTGGACTCTCATCTTTTCCTCTTTTCTACTTAGGAAGCTTCTATCTTAATCCTATTATATGTTATTTCCGTTGATTTGTAAATTGCCCATCAGCATCAAATGCTTAGCCAAGTTTCATTTAAGCTTTACAAAAAAGGGGAAAGCCCCGGATTATCCGAGGCCTTCAGAAATTTATTGTATCATGAGAACATTAAATAAATTATAGCAGCTCTTTTAAAAAAAGTAAACGGTTAAATCGAATATTCCTGCAATTTAACAAGCTTTTTTATCTTATTTCTTGGCTTTTAATTATTAAGGTTCACTTTAACCCCTATTTTTTATATAAAGCTTAGCTTAATAACTGGCAATGACCTCTATTTCAAAAAGGGCATCCTTTGGCAGGGCCGCTACTTCCACACAGGAACGGGCCGGAAAAACAGTGGCATCCTTTAGAAATTCAGCATAGATCCCATCAACGACCGCAAAATCATCAATATTTTTAATAAAAAGGCTTGTTTTAACAATATTTTGCCTATCCATATCCGCTTCTTTTAAAATTTCATTTAAATTCTCAAGAGCCTGTTTAACTTGCTGTTCAATTCCCTCTGCCAGTTGTCCCTGAGAATTTAAACCCAGTTGGCCAGAAATATAAAGGGTTTTGCCCACCATTACGCCATGAGAATAGGTACCTAAGGCTTGTGGAGCCTTTTTTGCAGTAATTGATCTCTTTTCCATTTGTTTCTCCTTTATTTAGTAATTTCTGCTAGCCTTTACGTGACAGGGGGACAGGCACGCAGTCACATTCCCTTCAGCCATTGTCCTCTGGCCGATTTACAAGACAAATTTCTTAATTGCATGGGCCAGGCCATCCTCTAGATAGTGGCCAGTTTCCGCTTTGGCCACCGCCTTTAACTCAGCAGTAGCATTTTCCATGGCAACGGGCAGGCCGACAAACTTAAACATTTCCAGATCGTTGTCGCTATCGCCAATGGCCATAACGTCTTGGGGATTGATCTTTAATTGATGGCAAAGCTTCCTCAAACCTTGGGCTTTATTGGAATAGCGATGACTTATTTCAATAAAATTAGGTATTGGTGCCGTTAAGGAAAGCCCCTTGTAATTTGAAAACTTTTGCCAGAGAACCTGACGTTCATGATCGGTTAAAAAGAGAATCTCAATTTTTTCAATAGCAGCTATTTGTTCGAGGGCAAAGTCATAAAGGGAGTCCACATAGATAGACTCGGTTCTAACTAGGTCAATATGTCCGTGGTCAAATTGTTGCCTATTTTCCAGCCGTTCAAAAGCTCCTTTTTCAATATAATTCTCACCCTGATAATTAATCCCATAAAATAAATTTCTTTTCTCAAAAATCCTTAGTAATTTTTGAACCGTTCCCGCTCCCAGATAATTAGCCGCAATCAATTGATCGGACTTGAGATCAAACACGACAGAACCATTTGAAGAAATTAGATAGTCAATGCCGGGGATAGATGTGACTGATTCAGGAATCAAGCCCTGGTTTCGTCCCGTTGCTGGGACAACCTTTACCCCTTTTTTAATAGCCGCCTCAATGGCTTCTTTATTAGCCTTTGAAACGGACTTAAAATCATCTAATAAGGTCGTTCCATCCAAATCTATAGCAATTAATTTAATTTTCATTCTTTCTCCAATCAAATTTTAGTGTACTCTCCTTATTTTAAAGCACAAATTTCTCAATCGCATCGGCTACCCCATCCTCTAGGTAGTGGCCAGTTTCCTCTTTGGCCAAAGCCTTTAACTCATCGGTGGCATTTTCCATGGCAACAGGCAGGCCAGCAAACTTAAACATTTCTAGGTCATTATCGCTGTCACCGATAGCCATAACTTCCTGGGGATTAATTTTTAATTGGTGGCAAAGCTGTCTTAAGCCTTCTCGCTTGTTTGACATAAAATGACTAATTTCAATGGTATTAGGGATGGGGCCAGTTAAGGACACCCCCTTATAATTTGAAAATTTCTGCCAGAGGACTCGGTAGTTATTATCCGATAAGAAAGGGACATCAATTTTTTCAACAGCCCTTTTGTTTTCAAGGGCAAAGTCGTAAATCGAATCAACTAGGAGTGATTCACTACTAACAAAATCAAGTTGGCCAGGATCAAATCGTTCAGTATTTTCAAGCCGTTCAAAGGCCCCTTTTTCAATATAATTATTGCCCTTATAATAGATACCATAGAACAAACTTCTTTTTTGAAGAACTGAAATTATTTTTTCAGCCGTTCCTGACCCAATATAATTAGCCGAAATCAATTGATCAGCTTTAAGATCATAGACAATCGCTCCGTTAGAGGTAATTGCATAGCGGATTCCCTCAATCTCCGTCACCGTTTCAGGAAGCTGGCAGCGGATCCGACCAGTTGCTGGAACCACTTCAACTCCTTTTTTTATGGCCATCTCAAGAGCTTTTTTATTCCGCTCTGAGATAGATCTAAAATCATCCATTAAGATGGTCCCATCCATATCTAAGGCGATTAGCTTAATTTTCATTCTTTCTCCATTCCTTTTCGTAATAGCCTTATTTTACCATAAGCATTAGCTTTTTACACCTGTTAGCCTTTACACTTTTACCAGCCCAGGCTCGCGTTTTAAGATTTTAATTGGTTTTTGGGAAAAACGTAAAATCTGATGGGAAAGAGTGTTAATTTCCTCTTCATAATGACTGACAAATAAGACGGTTCGCCGATTAACCTGCCATATTTTTAAGAAGGCCTCCATCAATTGCTTTTTTAAGGCCTGGTCTAGGCTGCTAAAGGGTTCATCCATCAGTAGCAATTTAGCGGGATAAAGAAAGGCCCTGGCGATGGCTACTCGTTGCCGCATACCCCCACTTAATTGGTCGGGGAAATAGGCGGATACGTCCATTAAGCCAACTAAGTCTAACATGGCATCGATTCGCTCTTCATCTTGGCCTTTATGTCTTGTATTTGAGGACGGCAAGACAAAACGAAGATTTTCACGGACACTTCGCCAAGGAAGAAGACGGGGTTCTTGAAAAATATAAGAAATACTAGTGGGATCGGCTCCGATAATCTCACCAGCATCTGCTTTTATCAGACCCGCTATTAAATTAAGCAAGGTGCTTTTCCCGCAACCCGAAGGCCCAGAAATCCCGGTTATTTTTTGATTTTCTAGGCTAAGATCAAAGTCTTTAAAAATAACTTGGTCGCCAAAAGCCTTATTGAGCTTCTTGATCACAATAGCCATGACTTTCACCTCTTTTCTTTATTTTATTCAGGCCATAAAGACTTGCTTTTTCAATCATAATGCTACAAAGAACAATCACTAAGGTCCAGGAAAAGAGCCGGTCTGTTTCAAGGTAAATTTTAGCATAATAAAGGTTCATCCCCACTGAAGGCAGGGCATTGGCCAAAACTTCAGCCGTCACCGTTACCTTCCAGCCCAGACCAATGGCATTCATTAAGGCTGAAATAAAATAAGGCTTGATCGACGGAATATAAATATCAAAAATAATTTTTTTGCGGCCAACATTGTAAACTTTTCCCATTTCTAAAAGATTTTTATCGGTTCCCCAGATGCCTTGGACAACGTTAGTCCAAGTGACTGGAAAGCAGATTAAAAAAGTTACCACCAAAGGCACGATCCCCGAATAAATCCACAAATTAATTAAAATAATCACCGAGACCACTGGCAGGGATTTAATGGTTGAGACAAAGGGGCTCATTAGTTCATAAAAAGGCCGGTTTAAGCCTCCTAAAACCCCCAAGACAAGACCTAACAAGACTGAAAATAAGACCCCACCAAAAACCCTTAAGAGGGTGATGGCTAGGCTGGTAAAAAAATCCGGCTCTAGGAAAAGGTCAAAAACCCCTTTTACCGTTAAAAATGGCGAAGGCAGCACCAATGGGCTATTTACCCATTGTGCTGCCAATCCCCAAAGAAGTAGCCAAAATAAAATGGCACCTAGCTTTATGCTTACTCTCTTAAAATCTTTTTTATTTAGAGATCCCATAGAAGTCTTCACCAGGTACGGCTCCCCCTATCGATTTTGCTTCAAATTCTGCTAATATTGAAAAATACTCACTCAAGGCTTCTTTTGCCTGATCAGCGGCAATAAAGACAATATTAGAGCTTGGAATCGCCTTTTCGGCAAGGTCAGCATCCTTCATAATGCCAAGGGCAACGACATTTTCAGCCCCCGTAACAGGATCGTCATTAATAGCCGCCACTGACTCTTCATAAGCAGTCATAAAATCAGCAACAACGCTTGGATTAGCCGTCGCCCATTCTTTATCCATAACGATACAGCCCATTGGCAATTCTAGCCCATCGTTAGCATCAGCCCAAGCCTTATTGATATCAACACCAACCCCAATTGAAGGTTTTTTCGATTGGATGGTGGTTACAAAGGGTTCCGGTAAAAGACCAACCGTGGCTGTACCGGCAACCAATTGGGTCACTACTTCGCTATGTTCAGGTAGGTAATCAATCGTCACATCAGTCCCTGGTGTCAAGCCATTTTTCTCAAGCAAGTAGTTTAGGACATATTCCGGTGTTGCCCCTTGACCACTAGCGGCTATGGTTTTACCCTTTAGATCGGCCATGGTGCTAATGTTTTCGGATTCATCCGTCATGATATAAAGAACCCCTAGAGTATTGACTGCCCCTAAAACAACCTCTCCCTCGGTCTTATTGTAAAGAACCGCTGCTAGATTGGTGGGAAGGGCGGCAATCTGAATTTCTTTATTAATGACACTGGCGATAACTTGATCGGGGGCTCCGATCACTGAAAAGTCAGCGTCAACTCCCTCACCAAGGTCAACCCCATCGGTGATCATCTGAGCCATCCCCATACCGGTCGGTCCAGCAAGGGTTGCAACTTTTACCGTCTGTGGCTCTGCTGCTTCTTCGACTGGCTGACTTTGACACGCCGTCCCGATTAGAACAAGGCTGATCAAAATTCCAATTACCACCATCCATTTTTTAGTTTTCATCTTTCTTTCCATCCTTTTCTCCAAATTCTTTTTTGGAAATTACTAATTTTGAATGAACATCCTTTAATTTACCCAACTGACCATTTAAAGAATTAATCTGATCCATCGCCCCATAAAGGCTAATACAAATTATTGAAACACCCTTATCGCTAAGAGGTATCCCCATTCGGCCAATAACCAAGTATTGATAATTCGCAACAATTCGGTTAAAGGCCTCCTGAATTGCCTTGGGATCATCGAGTATAGCCGTTAAAACTGCGACGCGCTTAATTGGACTCACCTCTTTCTACCTATACCTACTAATATCCATTTTCATCAAAAAAGACTTCCTGCCGAAACAGAAAGTCATCATTATCCCCTAAGGGTTTTAATTCTTCCTTCCAAATCAGAGCTTCTTTTCTGTCAGGTAAATAAAAATCATTCAATTGTGAATAGTTTATCACATAAAGATTGTATTTGGAAGAGTAAATTTTGAGTAAATTTTTATTCAATTGATTTTAAGGCTTCGACCATGCTAATGCCTTTGATAATCGGTGTCATCATAATATTGATAATCAAGCTAAAGACCAGGGTTAAGACGATTGAATAGAGGTAACTGCTTAGTTCAATGCCACGGCCAAACATAATTAGGTCGGTTTCAACAGTATTGATAATTAACCTAGTCAAGTAGGTCCCCAAAACAGATCCCCCGATCACGCCAATAATCGAAAGGACGATATTTTCTCTAAAGATATACTTATAAACCTCCATATCATAAAAACCAAGAACCTGAATGGTGGCAATTTCTCTGACCCGTTCGGAGATATTAATATTGGTTAAATTATAAAGGACTACTCCGGCTAAGGCCCCGGCCGACAGAATCAGAACCAAAACGACAATATTTAAACTACTCATACTATCTTGGGAGCTGGCGACGATATCCCCAGTGAAATTAATGCTAACAATGGCATCGTCTTCTAGCCAATCATTGGCAATTTGGCTTTCAATCTGACCATTACTCTCCCTACTATTAAAGTAGACAATATTAAAGGTCGCTTCTTTGTCAAATGCTTGCTGGTAAGCTTGGGGACTAAGATAGAGATAATGGTTGATATAATTTTCGGTAACTCCTCCAATCACCAGGTCTCCTGCCTGGTCTTCATCAAAAATACGGATAGTATCCCCCACTTCAAGGGCTAAATCCCGGGATATTTTCTCAGTGATCACCACTTGCTCATCTTTGAGGCTGATGTCTTGGCCACTGATTCTATTTTTTAGGCCAATAAATTTTTCAATTGCTTGGCTGGATTCCGGCACGACTAAAAAGATCGATTTTGCTTCACTGGCTGATCCAGCTTTTTCAATTTTCATATCATTTTGATAGACCATCATGGTATCAGTAAAACGAGAATCCTGATTTAAAGCTGTCTTAATAGCTCTTTTTTCGTCTAGACTTCCCGCTTCTTTAAAGGCCATGACCCCATCGTAGATGTTAATTTCTTCAAATTGTTTAGGGACAATGGTAAAGATTGCGTCTTGCAGGCCAAAACCAGCTAACATTAAGGCCGTACAGCCCGCTATACCAATGACTGTCATAAAAAACCGGCCCTTATAACGCATTAAATTTCGAGCGGTTACCTTTTCAATAAAACCAAGGCGTTTCCATAAAAGAGGAATCCGTTCTAGGAAAATACGCTTCCCAATTTTAGGGGCTTTGGGTCGCATCAACTGGGAGGGATGTTCTTTAAGTTCAACATGGGTCACCACCCCGGCGGCTATGACGGTACAAAGAATCCCAATAAGGGAGCTGATAATCACCGGAATCCACGGCGGATCAACCTTTAATGCTGGCATTAAATACATCATTTTATAGGCTTGGGTGATTAAATAGGGCAAGGTATTAAGCCCGACGACAACCCCGACTAAAGATCCGATACTTCCGGCTAGAAGTGCGTAGATAAGGTATTTTGCTGCAATTTGATAATGTTTATAACCAAGGGCTTTTAAGGTCCCAATCTGGGTCCGTTGCTCTTCAACCATCCTCGTCATGGTGGTAAAGGAAACAAGGGCTGCAATTAGTAAGAAAAAGATTGGAAAGACAGCGGCAATGTTTTCGATCCGTTGGGCATCTTCACCGTAACTTTCATAACCAGGGTTATCCTTGCGGTCGAAGAAATACCATTTTTCTTTCTCAATTTCACTGATCTTTTTTTCAGCATCGGCTAATTCTTGGGCCTTTTCAGCAAGTAAGGCTTGACCTTCTCGGCGTTCTTTATCAAGGGTCGCTTGCCCTTCTTGAAGTTCTCTTAAGCCCGAATCTAGTTGTCGCTTAGCAGCGGCAAGCTCGGCTCGGCCCCGATTAACCCCATCTTGAAATTCAGCCGTGCCCCTGGCTAACTGGGCCCGTCCGGCCTCTAGCTGGCGTTGACCTTCACTTAATTTAGCCTCGCCAGCGGCCTTTTCTCTGGCTAATTCTTCTTCCCCTTGAGCGACTTGCCTTCTTAAGTCATCTAATTGTGTTCTAGTCGCTTTAAGGCTTTCTTGAAATTCAAGAATCTGGTCAATCCCCGCTTGAAGCTCTTTTTGCCCCTGATAAGCTGGCTGTAATTCTTCATTAATGCCCGCAATCATTTCCTCTAGGTCCGCTATTTGCCCTTCTAAGTAAGTCTTTTGGGCCTGGTAATCGTCAGCCTCAGGATCGAGGTCTTCAATCATTTGCTCAAGGCCTAAAATTTGCTCATCTAAGGCAGCAATCCCCTCTTCCCCTTCAGCAATTCGTGCTTGCACTTGTTCTAGTTGTTTTTCAAGACCTGGTAATTGGTCGGACGGATCATTGTCTTCCATTTCTTTAATACCGGCTTCAAGCTGTGAAATTCCGGCCCGACCCTCGTCTAGTTGGGCGTTAGCCGCCCTTATTTCGTCATCTAGCTGTTGTCGGCCTAAGATAAGCTGGGCCTCGGCAGTATTTAATTCCTGCCTAGCCGCCGCTAAATCTGCTTGGGTGGTCTGAATCATGGCGTTAAGGTCGTTAAGGCCTTGTTGGTATTCTTCCTGGCCGGCGGCTAAGTCTCGCCGAGCCTGGTCGAGCTTAATTTCACCGCTGGCAATCCCTTCTAAAAATTCCCGTTGGCCCTCGTTAAAGGCTTGACGACCATCATCCAATTTTTTTTGAGCTTCATTCATAATTTTAGTATGATTAATCTCAATTCGCTCAGCCCCGACCTCACTTAAGCGGTTGTCAATGGCATCAATTGCCGTCCAATAGTCTTCGGAAAAGGCTGAAACACCCTCCTCCGAAGCTGTCGTTCTGGCAAAAACGACAGTATAGCGTTCAAAGGCAAAATCGGTCTCTTTGATAAAGCCATAAAGGGCCACGTTTCCACTTCCAATCGCACTTGTCCCTCGGTCAACCGAGACATACTGGGGAGAATTAACAAATCCGACCACTTTAAGCTTATCGGGAGCCACCGTTTCACTGCGTTTTTCGCTTCCTAGCTGGGGGTCTAAGGTGATTGTTTCACCCAATTTAAAATCGAGCTTCTTAAGGGCCGTCGTCTCTTCGTCTAAGGGAGCCTCTAGGGCAATTTCACCGGAATTTTCCGGCAAACGTCCCTTGACTAGCTGGACTTGATTTTGGTCGCCACTTTCTGATAGGGAATAAAGGCGAATTATCGGTCGTTCATCTCCTTGGTCGATGATCACATCAGCCGTATAGCCAGGCATGGCCGAGTGAATGCCTTGGGTATTTTTAATGGCTGCAATATCAGCTTCTTTAAAGCCATAAGTTGAAATCAGCCGAAAATCCATTAATTTTAAGGTCTGATAATAATCATCGGCCGTATATTTCATGCTGGGTCCTGTCGCTTTAACCCCAACGTAAAAAGCAACCGCTAAGGCAATAATCACCATAATCGAAAAAAACCGGCTTTTGGTTCGTTTTATTTCCCTGATTGTATCTTTTTGCAATGCTTTCATTTTCTTCCCTCGTCTGTGTCTGGTCTATTTAGCCTATTCTAAACTTATATTTTCTTCCATCCTAATAAAAGCAATTATTTTTTCCTTAACCGGGTAAGGCCCAAGGGCCTTTAGGGCCTCGGCATAGAGTTCAAGTTGGGGCCGATAGCGATTAATTCGCTCTAAGCCTTCTGCTTGGTCTTTAAAGAAGTCGGTTTTATAATCGACAACCACCCATTCTCCCTCTTCTAAAAAGACACAATCAATGATCCCTTGAACCAGTACCGACTCTTTTATCTGACCCCATTCTTCTCTTATCTTATCAGGTTCAAGACGATAGGTAAAGGCCCACTCCCGCTTGATTTTGGGAGATTTAAGAATTCTTTTTCCCAATGGGGATGTGTAAAAAAACTCAACTTTTTTAAGATCAATGCTTTGGCCTAATTCGCTTGGCAGGTAGTCGTCCTCAATCAAACGGCTTTTTTCGGCTATTAAAAAACTTTTTAAAAAAAGTTCAAAGTCGTTTTTACTTTTTTTGCGGTAGGCCGCTGCTAAGACCTTAAGATTAAGGGCTTCCATCAGCAAATGCAAGGCCGTTCCCTTTTGGGCAGCGGTAAAGGTTTTTTCAACATTTTGAAGAAAGAGGGGTTTTTCTTGGCGAATGATCGTTTTTAAAGGATCATCTTCACCTTTTAAGAGACGACTAATATCAGTTACACTCATTTTCCCTGGCAAAGTCTGAACCGCTTTATGATTATAATCAAAACTTAAATGGTCATCGACTTTTTTAATAATGGCCGGATCTTCTTTTAGTGGCTGGCTCTCATCTTGCTCTTCTTCTTTAAGCGATGCTAATTCCTCTTGCTCATATTGGTAAAGGACAAAATGGTCAAATTCGATGCAATCATCCTCTAAGGGGTCCTCTTTTACAATCGCTGTCATAATCCAATCGAGAAAACTTGAACTCCTTATCAAATGATGGGGATGGGCTTCTTGCCACCAATGCTGGTTATTTTTTTCCTTTAAGCCAGCCACCAAGTGAAGTTGTTCTTCTGCCCGGGTCATGGCCACGTATAAGAGTCGCATCTCTTCCGATAAAAGCTCTAAAGAATTTTGGTCCTTGCAGATTTCCTTGGCCAATGTGCTGCGTTTAAAGCGTCTTTGGTCATCGACATAATCGGGACAGATTCCTAATTCCTTATGAAAAAGAATTGGCTTATGATTATCGCGCTTATTAAAACGCTGGTTTAAGCCGCCGATTAAGACGATTGGAAATTCTAGGCCCTTACTCTTGTGAATGGTCATTAAGCGTACGACATTGTCTTGGTCTGAAATACTTTGAGATGGGGAAACATCTTGCTTATATTTTTTCATGTTTTCAATAAAACGAATAAATTGGTAAAGGCCCCTTAGGGTCGAGCGTTTATAATCGGTCGCTCGTTTTAAAAGAATTTTTAAATTATTCTGCCGCTGGGCCCCACCGGGCAAGGCTCCGACAAACTGATAGTAGTTAGATTCCATATAGATCATCCATAAAAATTCATCGACGGCTAGCCGCTTAGATGCCTCTTGCCAAGCTTTTAAGGTCTGATAAAAACACCTTAACTTTTCACTTAAACAATCATCCTTACCATCTCGATAGCTTTCCACGGCCTGATAAAAGTAAGCATCCGGATAATTAATGCGAATGGCATTGCATTCCTCAATTTCAAAGTTCCCGATAGGCGAAAGCATCAGGCTTAAAAGAGGGATATCCTGGTGGTCGTTATCAAGGAGATTTAATAGATTAATCATGGTCGTAATTTCTAACGATTGATAGTAGGAGCTCTCCCCTTCAAAATGAGTTGGAATCCCAAATTCACGAAAGACTTTTAGGTAAATTTCGCCATTTTTAGCAACACTTCTAAGTAATACCCCAAAATCCCTAAAGGCAATCGGCTTTGTTAGGCCCTCACGACTGCGATAAAGGGGCCTTCCGACTAGACTAATTATTTTTTTTGCAATAAAGGTCGCTTCTAACTCGGCCCGACAGACATCGTCTTCTTTATCATTATTTTGATAGAGCAGATGAATAGCGGTTTTTTCTAATTTTTTTTCATTCACAAGGCCAGGATTAAGGGCTACTCGATGGTCGTAATTAATTTCGCCTAATTTAAGGGTCATGATCTTTGAAAATAAATCATTAACCGAGTCAATTACCGCTTTAGAGCTTCTAAAATTTTTAGTAAGATCAATGCGTATGCCCTTGTCACCCAGGTCAAATTTTTTATATTTATCCATAAAAATACCCGGATCGGCCAAGCGAAAGCGGTAAATGCTTTGCTTGACATCACCAACCATAAAAAAGTTTCGCTCGTTTACAATCTTTTGCAAGATCGTTTCTTGCATCTCATTAGTGTCTTGGTACTCATCGATAAAAATATAGGCATAGCGAGCCTTAATTTCATTGGCAATGTCGGCATCTTCTAAAAGTGTTAAGGTTAATTGCTCTAGGTCATTATAGTCAAGGATGTTCTTTTTTCTCTTTTTTTGACTAAAGCGTTGGGATAATGCCTCAGTCACTTCAATCAAGGTCGCCATAATCGGCTTTGTCGCTTGTAGTTCTGAAAGCTGGAGACTAAAAGAGGTCCCATAACGATTCTTAATTCCTTCAATTTGTTTTTTAGCCTGGTTTCGATAAGCCTTAATGCTTTCATTGCGTTCGTCGTCGGCTTTTTTATTGCCAGTAAAGCGTTTAAAAGTTAACTGACTAATATCTGCTAGTATTTCTTGCAAGGGCTCTTTCTTTAAATTTTCTAACAATTTTTCAATCGTTTCAACTTCATCGGCTATTAAGGCATAGGCTTTTTCAAAGTTTTGATCATCACTTAAGGCCAGAGCTTTTTTCCCATACTCTCTAGCCGCTTCTAATTGAAAGAAAATAATTTCTTTTAGTTTTTTACCCCAAAGCCCTTCTTCAAAATGATCAGGATCAAAATCAAATAAGGCCAAGGCTTGGTGGCAATAATTTTGGGCATCCGGTTGGGCCGATAGGAAAAAATAAAATTCTTCGATTAAATCCTTTAAGGCCTGGTCATTTTTATTTCCGGTGTATTGGTCAACCAGTTTTAAAAAAGGATCGTCTGGATTTTTATCGGCTGCTTGGTAAAAGTCTTCAAAGACCTCCTCTAAGGCTTCCTTACGCATCAAGGTCATTTCAATCTCATTGCCAATCGTAAAGCCGGGGTCAATCGAGACCTTGTGAAAATAAATCCGCAAGAGACTTAGGCAAAAACTATGAAAAGTCGAAATTGAGGCGTTTCCCAGTAAAGACATCTGGGTCAGCAGTTCTTTTCGCAGCTCACCTTGGGCCGACTCCAGGGCTTTAGAAAAAGCCTGGTTTAAACGGTTTTTCATCTCTCCGGCCGCTCCCTTGGTAAAGGTCAGGACCAAGAGCTTATCAACCCCTGTTCCTTCTTTAACGATCCGAAAAATACGCTCGATTAACAAGGCTGTTTTTCCTGAACCAGCGGCGGCTGAAACTAAGAGATTATCATCCCTGCTTTCAATTGCTTGTAATTGCTCATTGGTCCAATTTTTCATCATCGGCCTCCCCTCTAATCAAGTTAAAGAATTCTTCTTTGGTCATGGCTTTTTTAAAAGACCAGTAACCCTCTTTTGTAATTTCCTCATCAAACTGACAAATCCCTTGGTACTGACAATAGGTGCAGGCCGTGATCTGATCTTTTTTATAGGGCTGGGCCTTTATTTGGCCCCCATAAATCTCTTTAATTTGTTTTTCGACCAAATCTCTGACATAGGCCAAGAGTAATTGAAATTGATCTTGGCTTAGCAAGGCTTGACCCGTATAAAGGGGCAAAATATCCGACTTACGCTTGTCTCTTTTTTCATCCATCGCCCCAATAATAGCCTCATCATCTAAGAATAAGCCATTTAATTTAAAGGCCTTGGTCAGTTCCTTTTGCAATTTCTGATTAAAGACTTCAGGGTCACTATCACTATCCATCCTTAAGATTGGATCGTCAATATAAAAATAAAATATCCCTCCTGGCAGCAGATTTTCTTCATTAAGCTCGGTTAAGGCCCCGTCCAAATAAACAACCAATTGCAAGGACAAGCCAAAGTAGATATCCTCATAGCGGAGGGTTTTCTTACCCGTTTTATAATCAATAATTTTAAGCCAGGTCTCGCCATCCTTACGGTAGAGATCAAGGCGATCAATTTTTCCATGGATTTTAACATCCCCAAATGAAGCTTCTAAATTTTTTTCAAATTGGAATTCAGTTTTTTCCGGTAAAAATTTCCCCGCCTCAACCTGATCAATAATCGCATCAATCGAGCGTTTGCCGACCCGCTGGAGTTTCTTTCCTAGATACTGGTAGTGGTAACTGCTGTTAAAAATATTTTTTTTAATGGTCGGTAGAATTTTTTTCATCAAGTCAGCAATAATGACCTGCTTTTTTTCCTCTTTTAAGCTGCTTAACTCTTTAACCTCAACCTGCTTAAAGAAGCCATCGACCAAGTCGTGGAGAAGATTGCCAATTTCCGGGGCCTCAAGCTGATAAACTAAGCGTTTTCCCGGTTTTAAACCATAGGTCAAATAATGAGAAAAAGGACATTGAACAAACTGTTCTAAGCGACTAATTGACGTTCGCATATTCTTACCATAAAGACGTTGAGCCTGACTTGCCCCCATAGACGCATCAACCCCCTTATAGGAAAGAGCCTTTAAGCCATTGTGGTACTGACTCTGGTAGGGGCTAGCTTCAATCCATTCTTTTACGGCCGCCCAGATAATGGCAAGCTCGTCTTTTGGTCCTTGGTTTTTTTCATACTGGATTAATTTCCACAAGCTAAGGTCTGGTCTATTAATCTGATCCCAAACCGCGTCTTTACTTTCTTGCAGCTTAGATTCAATTAAAAGATCAGGAAAAATGGTCAGTATTCGCCTTAAAAGAGGACTGGGCTGCAGACTATTGCCTTCTAAGTCTGACAGGGCCCAGTGGATAAACAAACTTTTTTGAGGCCGGCTAAAAAGATCATAAATAAGAAACCGTTCCTGCTCCATTTGAAAAAACAGATTGTTTTGCAGGTAGACCTGGTGACTTTCAAGGATCCTCCGCTCAGCATCAGTAATCAAATTCGGTTCGCTCCCGGCTCCGGGTAGTTTCCCCTCATTTAAACCAAGAATAAATAAAAGGCTAAAGGCTTGGCTTCGACTTCGTCTTAAATCGGTAATGTTGATAAAATCCCCCTGGGGGGGTATAACTCCTAAATGATAATCCTGTATGCCAGCCTTTAAAAGCCTTACATACTCGTCGATAAGAATCTCGTCTGAGCCGATGGTTTCGACCATTTGGTCAAAAACCTTCATCATAATATTCCAAATCTGCTGGTAAGCTTCTAGGCTTTCATAATCCTCGGCTTCTGAAAGGCGGTCAATCAAGCGATCCAAAGTCTCAGGCACTTTTGTTTCGATTAAAAATTCATAGAGGGCCGTAGTTATCACAGCACAACTTGTCAGGCCCTTAATTTTTTTTCGCAAATTTTCAAGGGGTGTCATTAAGGCTAACCGGTTGGCATTGATTTTTTCTAAATCAAGGCTTGGATTTTGACTATCAAGGGTAAAGGGTTTTTTCCAAAGACTGCCACGGATGCCAAATTCCAGACTATAATTTTCTAGGTCCCGGCTATCCTCTAGGGATACTGGTGAAAAACCAGTTTTAACGTAGCCTAGGATCTCGTCACTTCGGTAATTACTAGCGATTGCTTCTAAGGCTGTTATCAATGCTTCAATCAGGTGGTTATCGCCAATTGGCCTTAGTTCATCGAGAAAAAAAGGAATCTGATATTGGCTAAAGACCCCTTTTATGACATCGCCATAAAGGTCTAGGTCGCCGGCTAGGACAACCATGTCTTTATAGGCATAGTTTTTTTCACGAATCAGCTTTAAAATTTGCTGGGCATTATTTTCAACTTCATCCCAAATGGTTTGATTTTGAAATAATCGAATATTTTTGATGGGACCTGGCATGGTTTGAGGTGGGTAGGTGTAGAGATTTCTTTCAAGAAATTGGATCTCTGACTTAGGACTATTTTCTTCCTTTACTATTTGGTGGCTAAAGGACAATTGATGACTGGCTGCAATCATCTTTAGACGTTCAAAGGTATTGGCCGTAAGATTAAAAACCTCGGCATCCCGATCACTTAAATCTAGGGGTAAGCCAATGACCAGCTCTTTTGCTTGGATCATCAAATTTTCGATTAAGCGATAATCCTGAAAGGAAAAATTTTGAAAGCCATCAATAAAAATCTTGGCATTTTTTAAAAATTGACAGTCTCTAATCTTTTGGCAAAATAATTCCTGCAGGTCTTCCTCATCGATGTGTTCATCACCCATTAGGGCATTGTATTTTTCATAGATTAGGCCAATATCGGCAAGCTTTTGTTTTAAAATACCATCATCTGTAACCTTTTTAAACGCTTCAGGTCCTAGGTCATTTTCCTTAAGTTCGGAGATTAAAGCCCCTATTTTTTCTAAAAATCCCGTTTTTTGAACCGAGGACTTATAAAGACTTAGCTGGTCTTGAACCTGGGTCATGGCTTTTTGCAATAAGATATTTCGCCCATGGCGATCAATATGGGTCTTATTAAGGCCACCGCTTTCTTTTAAAACCCGCATGCCTAGGCGTTTAGGTGAAAGGACCTCGACCCCCAATAAGCCCTTTAGCTTATTATAGGCCATCAACTGGGCTTCGGCCCCAAGGGTAAATTGTTCCGGGACCAACAAAAAAAGGGAATCTGCCTTGTTGCTAAGGTCTTGGCCAATTTCTCCATATATCCGCTTGCTTAAGTCAGCTGATCGTCTTGTGCTTATAATCCTTAATCCCATCTCTACCCCCTCTTAAACGTAATAAAAATCCTGATAAAAAACACCGGTATTCAAAGAGAAGCACGGGTGGTCTAACATTTAAATCAACCCTATTTTTTTTCTGACTTTTGCTAGGGTTCGCCAGGCGATTTGTGATGCCGCTTCAGCATTATTATGCATAATTTGCTCCAGATAAGCCTTGTCCTTTAAGAGCCGGTAATAGTCCTCTTGGACTGGGCGGATACTGTCGGCCACAGCCTGGCCAACAACCGCTTTAAAATCGCCATAGCCTTTACCCGAAAATTCTCTTTCAATAGCGGCCAAAGAAGTCCCTGTCGCACAGGAATAAATTTCCATTAGATTCGAAACCCCTGGCTTATTGTCTCGGTCATAAGCGACATTCATCTGCGAATCGGTCACTGCCCGTTTAAATTTTTTAATTATCGCTTTAGGGTCATCAAGCAATGACACAAAGCCGTTTAAATTTTCATCTGATTTAGACATCTTTTTAGCCGGATCTTGCAGGCTCATAATTCGCGTTCCCGCTTTTCCAAAGATCGGCTCTGGTACCTTAAAGGTCTTACCATATTGGGAATTAAAGCGAACGGCAATATCACGGGCTAACTCGACGTGTTGTTTTTGATCACTGCCGACCGGGACAAAATCGGTTTGGTAAAGGAGAATATCAGCCGCCATCAAGACCGGGTAATCAAATAAACCAACACGGATGTTTTCTCCCTGTCTTTTTGACTTATCCTTATACTGGGTCATTCGTCCTAGTTCCCCCATATAGGTGTGGCAGTTTAAGATCCAGGTCAACTCCGAATGTTCCGGAACCATCGATTGGACGTATAAAATTGATTTTTTCGGGTCAATGCCGAGAGCCAAAAGCAAGGCCACCGATTCATAGGTGCGTTTTCGCAGGTCTGCCGGATCTTGGGGCATGGTAATGGCATGAAGGTCGACAACGCAAAAAAGACTCCGATAGTCCTCCTGAAGCCTGACCCAATTTTTCATTGCTCCAAAGTAATTTCCAATGGTAAAGGTCCCTGAGGGCTGGATGCCACTATAAACTATTAATTTTTCTACACTTTTTTCTTTCATTTCTTCTCCAATTTATTATTTTTCGCTGGTCAGCTTTAATTTTGTCATTTTTAGGTCGTCACAATTAAGCCTTAATTGGTCAATCATCCGTTCAAAAACCGGGTAGTCGGCCGTGGTTAAAATAATTGTTCGCCCCTGTAGGCCTTGGGGATTATAAAGATCACGCTCATCTAAAAACCGTCTGAGGATCCGAACCAAACCATTGGCTGGATTAATCTGATAAAGTTCGGGATACATTTCCGCAATTGTCCCAGAGACAATGGGAAAATGGGTACAGCCTAAGAGTAATTCTTCAATTAAGACCCCTTGCTTTAAAGCTTTTCTTAGGATCGGTTCAACTGCTTCGCTGATATTGTGTTTGAGATTGATCAAATCTTTTTTCTTGCCCCCATTGATGGCTTTTCCCAATGTTTGGGTCCCTTGGGCAATAAATTTTAATTCCCGACTCCGAATAGCCATTTCCTTATCATAGCCCTTATTTCTGACCGTTGCCGTCGTGGCAATTAAACCAACTAGGCCACGATCCCGAATGGTTAAGGTTTCTTCAATACCAGCTTCAATTACCGAAAACAAGGGCACATTAGAGGTCAATTCCATAATTAAGGAGGACAGGGTATTGCAAGCTAAGACCACCATTTTTACCCCTTGGTCTTCTAAGTCCCTGATAATGGCATTGGCTAATAAAATAAGCTCGCTATTTTTACGTTCCCCATAAGGCATCCGCAAGGAATCCCCATAGTAGAGATAATCTTCATAGGGAAGGCGTCGTTGAAGTTGGCCAAGAACCGTAAATCCGCCAATACCGGAATCAATTAAACCAATTGGGGCCGATTTCTTCATCTTGGTCACGCTTCTTCATTGCGAAAAATAATCTCTTTAGGACTCATCGCATCAATAATCGCTAAAGACTCCAAATGGACTCCTTGCTTTCTTAACTGATCGCCACCTTTTTGGAAAGCTTTTTCAATGGCAATGCCGACCCCGACCAGATGAGCCCCCGATTGGTCAATCACATCGATTAAGGCTTCGACGGCCTTGCCGTTGGCTAGGAAATCATCAATAATCAAGATCCGATCATTTTTTTGAATATAGCGTTTTGATACCATAATTTTATAAGCTTGCTGTTTGGTATAAGAATAGACATCACACGAATAGATATCACTATCTAAATTTAACGAGATGGTTTTTTTACCAAAAACCACTGGACAATAATTAAAATACTTTGCTGTACAGGCGGCAATAGCAATACCTGAGGTTTCAATGGTCAATATTTTATTAACGCCTTGGCCAGCAAAGCGTTTGGCAAACTCTTTGCCCATTTCTTCAAATAAAGTGATATCTAATTGATGATTTAAAAAAGAATCGACCTTTAAGATACAGTCACTCTTTACTTTTCCTTCTTTAATAATTTTTTCTTTCAATGCTTGCATCATTTACTCCTTTGTCATAATCACGTCATTATACCATATCGTTATGATTTTGAAATAAAAAAAAGACCGAATTTGATCGGTCTTTCTTTTATCTTTTATTATTCTTTTTCAGCCGCTTCGATCACTTTCTCAGCAATCATCATTGGTGCCTCTTCATAACGAGCAAAAGTCATCATAAATTCACCTCTGGCTTGGGTCATCGACCGTAGTTCCGTTGCATATTTAAACATTTCAACCAAGGGTGCTTCGGCAAGAATCGTTTGTTTATTTAAAGCTCCCGGTTCCATACCTAAAATTCGACCGCGTTTTTTATTAAGATCACCCATGATATCGCCCATGTATTCTTCAGGGATGGTGATTTCAACATGGTAAATCGGTTCTAGAAGAACTGGCATGGCATCTTTCATCCCTTTGCGATAAGCATGAGTTGCTGCCATTTTAAAGGACATTTCATCAGAATCAACGGCGTGATAGGACCCATCAAATAAAGTCGCCTTGACCCCAGTCACGGGATAACCGGCTAAAACGCCACCCTCCATACAGGCCTCTAAACCTTTTTCAACAGCCGGTATAAAGTTTCGAGGAACAGCTCCACCAACTACCTTGTCGACAAATTCAAAATCAGCATTTTGATCTAAGCCCGGTTCAAAATCAATATAAACATGACCAAATTGGCCACTACCACCAGATTGTTTCTTATGTTTTCCTTCTGCTGTTGCTTTTTTCTTAATCGTTTCTCGGTAAGGGACCTTCATATCAACAAGATCAACCTCAACACCAAATTTATTTTTTAGCTTATGGGCAATGGCATCTAAATGCATCTCCCCTAAACCAGATATCAATGTCTGTTTAGTTTCCTTATTTCGAGAAACCTCCATGGTTGGATCTTCTTCCACTAAGCGGTGGAGGCCAGTGGCTAATTTATCGATATCGGCCTTGGTTTTAGGCTCAATGGCCATGGAAATAATCGGTTTAGGAAGTTTGATGCGGTCATAAACAATCGGATCTTTTTGGCTACACAAGGTATCGCCAGTAATTGTTTCGGCCAATTTTGAAAAGGCCCCAATATCACCCGCTTCCAATTTTTCCACTTCAATTTGTTTATTGCCTCTTAGGACATAAATATGATTTGCTTTTTCTTTGACTTCTTTGCTTGAATTAAAAAGCTCAACCTTATCATTAAGAATTCCCGACATCACCTTAAAAATCGATAGTTTTCCGACATAAGGATCGGCAATGGTTTTAAAAACCAGGGCTGAAAAAGGTTCGTCGTTTGAACATTTTCGCTCAATCTCCCGGTTGTCCCTAAGATCTTTACCAACTTCAAATTTGCCATCGCCTGGTGAAGGCAGGTATGAAATTATCATATTTTCTAAGGTTTCTACCCCAATATTCTGGACTGCCGAAGCACATAAGACAGGAATTAGTTCGCAATCGGAAACCCCTTGGCGAATCCCAGAGTGAATTTCGTTTTCGCTTAATTCTTCACCATCGAAATATTTATCCATCAATTCTTCACTGGTCTGGGCGACCGATTCCATAATCATTTCCCGGTAAGGTGCTAACTTTGCTTTCATCTCAGGCGATATTTCGACATCAAAGCAACGATTTTCTTTTCGCAGACTGCCGGTCATACCAACAATGTTAACAACCCCTTCCATTTCTTCACCTTCACCCATAGGAAGTTCAAAAGGAATGACTCGGTTACCGAAATTTTCTTTTAACTCCTCCATCACTTGCTGAAATTCAACATTTTCCCGGTCCATCTTATTGACGACAATAAAACCGGGGATGTTAGTGCTTTTCAGAAGCTCGAAGGCTTTTTCAGTACCAACTTGAACACCGGAAACTGCATCGATCACAATAACAATCGCATCTGCTACGCGAAGGGCTGCGTAAGCATCACCAATAAAATCAAAATAACCGGGTGTATCAATAAGATTAATCTTATGACCACCAAATTCTACTGGGACAATCGATGACGAAATCGAAATTTGACGTTTCTTCTCTTCTTGATCAAAGTCAGAAAGGGTATTACCTTCTTCGATTTTTCCCATCCGATCAATAGCACCGGCATTAAAAGCCATCGCCTCTGTCAATGTTGTTTTACCACTTCCCCCATGTCCTAGTATTAAAATATTTCGGATATTTTTAGTTGGATACGTTTTCATGCTTTTTCCTCCTCAAATTTTTGCCAATCCTCTATTTTTATATATCATGCACTTTTGCGCTGGATCAATTATACCACATAAATGAATATTGCAAAATAATTTTCTTTTTTATTGCTTAGTCTTCAAAGCCTTCTTTTAATTTTAACATTACTTTTTTTTCAATCCGCGAAACAGTCATCTGTGATTTACCAATTATCTCGGCCACTTCTTTTTGAGTTTTTCCTTCAAAGAAACGCTCTTCAATGATAATTTTTTCAATTGGATTTAAATTTTTGATCCTTTTCCGAATCAATTCAATGTTACCAACATTTTCAATTCCTAAATCAGCATCCCCTAATAAATCCATCAGGGTCACTTCTTGGCCATCTTGATTGCTCTCATATTCCATCGACAGTGATTTAGGGTAGTAGGCATGACCACTCTCCATGGCTCGAATAATGTCTTCTTCCGAGATTTCCATATATTTTGCAATCTCGCTGATCGTCGGTGAACGCATCATCTTATGCTCAAGTAAGGCTCGGACCTGATTAATTTCCCGGTTTAAATCTTGGACTTTTCTAGGGATCCTAATCAACCATTCACGATCCCGATAATAACGCTTAATTTCACCGACAATGGTCGGTGTCGCAAAAGTATCAAATTGAAAGCCACGACTTACGTCAAAGCGTTCGACTGCATACATCAAGCCCAGACAGGCGACTTGGAAGATATCATCATTATCACCACTTTTATGGCCATACTTACGAGACAGTATCTTGGCAATGTAAAGATGATTTTCAATTAGTTTATCTCTAATCGCTCGGTCCTTGGTTTTATCATACTCCTCAAAAAGTTTTTTTACCTCTTCTTTCGAGATTTTCCGCTCATACTTCATCATAAACTGATAGGTTTTTGATCATGGTGATTGATGTACCCGATCCTTTTTCACTCACTATTTCGACTCGATCCATTAGTGATTTAATAATAAACAAGCCAAAACCCCCGATTTGTTGTCCATCTAAATCAGGCGGTGTTATCGAATCTGGTTCAAAACCCATCCCCTTATCGGAAACTGTAAATTCCAAGTGTTCACTTCCAACTAAATAACTTAAATCGTAGTTTCCTTGCTTATTTTGACTGTGACTAAGGGCATTCGTGCAGGCTTCTGAAATGGCCACCTTTAAATCTTCCACATCACCAATCGAAAAACCCATCGTATTAGCTATCGAAGCAATTGTAAGCCTAGCAAGGCTGACATACTCTGGCTTAGTCGGTAATGTCAGTTTAATCTTATCCATTTTACTCCTTCTTAATTCCCAAAACTGGGACTTTCTACAATATCGATAATCCGATCGACCCCTGTTAATTCCAAAAGTTTTTTAATATTAGGCTTGGGGTTTTTCACAATAATCTTTTTTCCCTTTTCTTGACTTTTGTTTCGCATTTCAATTAAAGCACCTATGCCGATACTATCGATATAGGTTAATTCGCTACAATCTAAAACAATTTCAAGACCATTATCGTCAAACGTTTTTTCAATTGATCCTCTAAAGGCATCAACTGAATAAATATCAACGTCACCTTTTACGGCAACGATTATTGTTTCATTCATTCTGTTTTTCTCGCTCATTATCGCTCCATTTCACTTCAATTAAAAATGAGGCCCAATGAGATTACACCTCTCATTGGACCCAAGGTTAAGCTTTTTTCTAAACCACTCTCTTCACTCTTGCCTTTTTTGGTTTTTTTGACTTTAAGGAAGATTGAAGTGCTTGAGTCACTTTTTTGAGCATCGTGGCACTTTTTACGACTGGATCGATCACATCTTTTTTAATCACAGTAATCGCACCTTCAACTTCATCGACCATGCCATTGGCTTTTTCGATCACTTCTGAAGATGATTTTGTTATCGTTTCAGCATTATTCAAAATATTGTGCAAAACAATCCGATTTTCTTCCATCAATTTAGTTGTCGCACTCAAAGCCTCGCCAATATTTTTAAATAATTTAACAAGGTAAATCACGCCAACAACAAAAGCAATGCCAACGAGCAAAATTGCTAACTCCCACATACTGAAATTTAAAGTTATCATCTAATCCGCCTAGCCTAATCGTTAGTGATTGTATCAGCTACTTGATCAACTGCGTCTTTTCCACTAATAACAGCTGCCTGCATCTGATCATTTAAATTTTTAATATCTTCTTCGACTTCATCTTGAATCTCTTCAATTTTGTCTTCGATTTGGCTTTTATACTCGTTGACCCGATCGGTAAATTGCTCTTGCATGTCTTTAAATTGTTCTTTTAAATTCTCACCATATTCCATGGCCTGATCATAAACATTACCCAAAACTTCTTCGGTTCCTTCACTTATTTTCTTGCGCGTCTCATCACCTGAAGAAGGTGCTAGTAAAAGACCAAGCGTTCCCCCGATTACTGTTCCAAGAAAAAGGCCACCAATAAAATACACTTTATTATTACCCATTTTTACTCCTCCATTCTTTTTATAAGTATCTATTTTTATTTATTTACCCAAAAACAAACACTTTTAACGATTAAATAAAAATTATTCCCCAAATTTATCATTAATCAGTTGAACTAAGGCATCAATTGCCTCTTGTTCGTCAGGGCCATCGGCTTGAACTTGAATAACTGTTCCTTGCGAAATGCCACCAGCCATGATTCCCATAATGCTTTTAGCATTAATCGTGTTTCCATTTTTAATCACGTTAATATTTGATTTAAACTTTCCCGCTGTCTGAACGAACATCGATGCTGGACGAGCATGTAAGCCCGTTGCATTTAATACTGTAACCTCTTTACTAACCATTTTTCTTCCTCCTGTTTTCTATACTATATTTAATGCCTTTAATCGCTTTTGTAAAAAGCTATGAACCGCATCACTGGATTCTAAATTAATAGCAATATCAGCTATTTCTTTGGCATCTTGATAACGAATACTCCGAATAATTTTCTTAATCTGGGGAATTGCCAAGGCACTCATGGAAAATTCATCAAGGCCTAAACCTAATAATAAGACGGTCGCTAGTGGATCACCAGCCATTTCACCGCACATGCCAGTGAAAAATTCCGAATCATCATCAATTGCCCCAGCAACTTGTTTAATCAACCTTAAAATCGCCGGATTAAAAGGATCATATAAATAAGATACTTCTTGGTTCATTCGATCTACCGCCAAGGTATATTGGCAAAGATCGTTGGTGCCAATAGAAAAGAAATCAACTTCTTTGCCAATGATATCAGCACTAATGGCAGCCGACGGAATTTCGATCATCACACCGATTTTAATCTCTTTATCGAAGGGGATTTTTTCGTCTTCCAGTGCCGCCATGCACTCGCTTAAAATGGCCTTTGCTTGCCGAACCTCTGTGATATTGGAGATCATCGGAAACATAATATAGGCATTACCATGGATACTAGCCCGTAGAATCGCGCGCAGCTGAGTTTTAAAAAGTTCCACTTCTTTAAAACAAAGTCGAATGGCCCGCAGGCCTAAAAATGGATTAAGTTCATCTTTAAGGGGCAAATAGGGAAGTTTCTTGTCGCCACCGATATCCAAGGTCCGAATAATAACCGGGCCGTCTGGAAAGGCTTCTAAAACAGCCCGATAGGCCGCCACCTGTTTTTCCTCACTGGGCATGGTCTCAGCGTTCATGTATAAAAATTCGGTTCGGTATAATCCGACTCCAGTCCCACCATTTTTAAGTATTCCTTCGACATCCCCTGGTTCACCAATATTCCCAACCAGTTCAATTTTTCGTCCATCTAAGGTAACGGCCTCTAAATCTTTAAGCTCAGCCAATGTTTTTAAATAATCGGCATAGTCTTGCATCTGAACTAAAAATTGCTCCATCTGGGCTTTCTCCGGATTGATTGAAACAAGGCCCTTTAAACCATCGACCACGATTAAATCACCGGTTTTTACACTTGTGGTAATATCCTCTAAACCAAGAACAGCAGGAATTTCTAAACTTCTGGCCATAATCGCCGTATGTGAGGTTCGGCTACCAATATTTGTCGCAAATCCCTTGACTCTCTTTTTATCCATTTGAGCCGTATCTGAAGGCGTTAGATCGTCGGCAATAATAATGACATCATCATCTAAATTGCTTAAATCTGCTAATTCAATACCTAAGATATTATTTAAAATCCGTGTTCCCACGTCTTTAATATCGGCAGCTCGGCCTCTAAAATAATCATCTTCCATTTGATCAAAAATTTGATAATAACGGTCAGTTACCATCTGGACGGCGTATTCAGCCCTAAAAAAATTCGTTAAAATCTCCGTTTCGATCGCTCCGGTAAATTCTGGATCTTGAACAACCATAATATGGGCCTCAAAAATAGCCCCTTCTTCTTCTCCCAGTTCGCTAATTGCCTTAGTCTTTATTACTTCAAGTTGCTTAGCACTTTCTTCAAGAGAGGCATTTAATTTTTCAATTTCTGCCCGAGGATCATCACTCTTATCTTTTTTAATATCCACTTCTATTTTTTCATAAACAAGTGCTTTTGCAATTGCGATTCCCGGGGACGCAATAATTCCTTTTTTAATTAACATTCTTTTCTCCTCTAATTCATCTCATCAGATTCTACTTCTTGCTTCAAAAGCTTTAATAATCGTTATCTCATCTGTATATTCAAGGTCTGCACCAATCGGAATCCCTTTGGCAATCCGTGATACATCAACGCCTAATGGTGTGATTAGCGTTGCTAAATACATGGCTGTTGCTTCCCCTTCGACCGTCGCATTTGTTGCCATAATTACTTCTTTTATATCCTCTTTACCAATTCGAAGCAGAAGTTCTCGCGCCTTAATATCTTGGGGCCCAATCCCATCAAGTGGTGAAATTGCCCCATGAAGAACATGGTAAAGACCTTGATACTCCCTGGTCCTTTCAATGGCAAATAATTCCTTGCTGCTTTGAACGACACAAATGGTATCCTGTTGTCTTTTAGGATTCCGGCAAATATCACAAATTGGCTGGTCAGAAATCGTAAAGCAACGATTACACAGAACAATTTTTTCTTTAACAGACCTTAATGTCTCCGCCAAATTAAGAACGTCATCTTGGGGTAAATTTATAATGTGAAAGGCCAATCGCTGGGCCGTTTTTTCGCCAATGCCAGGAAGTTTCGCTAATTCCTGGACCAAACGTTCCAATGTTTTTGGGTAAGAACTCATTTACATTAAACCAGGTATGTTCATACCTCCGGTTATTTTAGCCATCTCACCACTGACCATCTCATCAGCTTTGACAAGGGCTTCATTAACCGCTGCTACAATTAAATCTTCAAGCATTTCAATGTCATCATCATCAACAACTTCTGGAGAAATACCAATTGAAACAATATTTTTTTTACCAGTGGCGACAACTTTTACAGCCCCTCCACCTGCGGTAGCTTCTACTTCTCTGTCATCAAGTTCAGCTTGTAATTTTTCCATATCCTGTTGCATTTTTTGAACTTGCTTCATCATGTTATTCATATTACCGCCGCCCATATTGCCGGGCATCTTTCGTTTTGCCATTATTTCCTCCTTCTTATTTTTTTTCCTAACTAGCTTATTATATCATTAAATCCTGTCTGTTTGTACTATCTTTTCTCTATTCATTAATCTTTTATAATTTTGATTTTATCATCATTAACAATTCGCTTTGTCTTCTCTATGAGATCGAGGTCATTAAAGTTTTCTTTATGAAG
Source organism: uncultured Lachnospiraceae bacterium (assembly GCA_964545675.1). GTDB lineage: Bacteria > Bacillota > Clostridia > Eubacteriales > Eubacteriaceae > Acetobacterium. The sequence goes on from CAZJGM010000005.1 coordinate 48,346, forward strand.
TCTAACTGCTACCTTAATGGTTTTCCCATGGTCTTTTAAAATTTTTTCAAAATTTTCAATGTGAGCCGGTCGGTTAATGAAATCATAAACATCTTGGTCTTTTTCCTCAAAATCAATAAATAATCCTTGGTCTGTAAGGGTGGGAACGCCCTTTTTCAAAAAAATACATTGGGCCGAACCAATATTGGTGCAGAGGGTCTTAAATAAAGTCGCACTATTGTGATCATTAGTCGTTTTATCCTTTGCCTCAAGGGCTATTTCTTCAGGAGCGATTGTTTTTTTAGCCTCTGTTTTAGTTTCTACTTTAGAATCTGTTTTATTTTCTGCTTTAGTAATTATTTTAGCCTCTGCTTTAGCTTCTGCTTTAAGGTCTGTTTTAATTTCTGCTTTAGTAATTGTTTTAGCTTTTACTTTAGCCTCTGTTTTTACTTCTTTTATCGGCTTTATTAGTGGACCATCATCATTTGCTTCCTCTTTATAGGCTAATTTAAGACAAGTCATTTCTAAAATAAGATTTTGCAGGTTACTGTACTTTAATTTATTTTTGGCATCGATAAAGGCATCAACCATCCTATAAAAATCCCCTAAGGATCCTTTTTTTGCCACTTGCTGGTAGATCTGTAAATCCTCCGGTGAAAGATTCAAGATCCCCTGATCGGGACCGGTTAGGGATTTAATAATCACAACATTTCTTAAATAATCAATTATTTGATCGAGGATAAATTGGCTCTCTTTGCCAGCATTTTGTAATTCTCGCAATTGAAAAATAACATCTGATGCCTTTTTTTTAAGAATCCCCTCGATAATTAAAGCAATCGTCCTCTGACTGGCCACCCCTAGAAAGGAAAGAATATCAGCATACTCTATTTTTCCGTTGTCGTCTTTTAAGTCAATAATTTGATCCATTAAACTAAGGGCATCACGCATGGAATTCTCGCCTTTACTGGCAATAAATTCTAGGCTTTCATCACCTATTGCTAATTGAAAATCATCACTGATAATGCGGAGCTGAGAAATGATTACTTCCCTTGAAATTGGTTTGACTTCATAGCGTTGGCATCTAGACAGAATTGTTGCCGGACACTTTTGCGGTTCCGTGGTCGCTAAAATAAAGACAACATGGGCTGGCGGCTCTTCAAGGGTTTTTAGCAGGGCATTAAAGGCTTCCTTGGTGAGCATGTGGACCTCATCGATGATATAAACCTTATATTTGCCAATAACCGGTGGGTATTTCACTTTCTCCCGGATTTCTCGAATTTCATCAACTCCTCGGTTGGAAGCCCCATCAATTTCAATAATATCCATAATTCCTGATGAATCAATTCTTTGACAGGTTTGACAATGATTACAAGGACTGCCATCCTGAGGGTTTTCACAATTAATAGCCCGAGCAAAAATTTTGGCCAAGGATGTTTTTCCCGTTCCCCGTATTCCCGATAAAATATAGGCATGGCCGATGCGACTATACTTGATCTGATTTTTTAAAATCCGATTAATGCTCTCTTGACCTAGAACTTGATCGAATGTTGATGGTCGATATTTTCGATATAGGGCTTGATATGCCATTTACTTCTCCTTTGCGTTACTAGTCTTATTATAATATACTCATTGTCTTTTGTATAGCTTTCTTGGCACATAAAAAAGCCCGACAATCACTGTCGGACTCTTGTTTTATAGAAGATAATCGGGCAATTCTTTTTTCTGAGTTTTTTTCTGATCTTCTTCTTTTTTAGTCATCTCATCTCGAGCTTGCTGTTCTTTTAAGGCGGCTCGCTCAAGAGCTTTTTTCTGAGCTTCTTCTAAAGCTTCAACTTTTTCTTTTTCCTCACGTTTGGCTTTTTCTTCAGCTTTGGCTTTTTCTTCAGCTTTGGCTTTTTCCTCGGCTGCTTTCTTTTCTTCAGCTGCCTTCTTGGCCTCTGCTTTGGCTTTTTCCTCGGCTGCTTTCTTTTCTTCAGCTGCCTTCTTAGCCGCTGCTTCAGCTTTGGCTTTTTCCTCGGCTGCTTTCTTTTCTTCAGCTGCCTTCTT